>NZ_WIWH01000039.1:0-58590 GCF_009600035.1 Pseudomonas sp. FSL R10-2964
CGCTGGTTGCTCATGGCACCTCCTAATGGGCCTCATTTTAAGGCTTGGAGGTGTCTACGAAACTAGGGGCGATTCAGCCTGAACCAGAGTTCGTACACGAAGAGGCTGCTCATCCCTCTGGTCCAGTGATGGGTAATGCCTTGCAGCCCAGCCTTGCAAGTGCCTCCCAGGTATAAATGTGTGTTGCTGAAGTGCTCGGGTAAGGGTATTCGTGCGGCCCAGGCGCACGAATACCTATGCAGCGAGCGCCTGTTGCTGGAGTCCCGTATTAACTGGCGCTGAGTGAGTCCAGCTTGAATGGGGTGCTAGGGTTCGAGTGTTCGAATCACTCCGTCCCGACCCTATTGATTTCACTGATATTCAGGGCCGGAACCATATCCGACCAGATCACATCGGCGTGGTCTGTCTGGTGGTTCTTGGTCATGTATCGCCACTCGTGGCAACACGGCTAACCACAAATATTGAGTGACCGAATCAATCGATGACCAACCAGGGGGCTGGTACTTGAAGTAGACGGCCACTGCACTGTGTTCTGCAGGAGCCCCTTAGAGCTGCTTCAGGGTTTCCTGGGTGATGGCTTCGAGTCCGGATTCGGTGATGGTTTTCCAGTCAGTATCTGTGGCCACTTTCACGTTCTCACTGACCAGCGTTTTTACGGTCTGTACAGGTGTACCAGGGGCTTTTATCTGCAACAGCGACTTGTTGCGTAGCACCTTATCGAGTACCCCCTCAGCCGAATACCATGACCAGAATTCGATGATGTTCACTTTTACTTCACTGACATCACGGGCATCGGGGCTACTTACCACCTCGTATCCGGCCTGCCGGTAGGCAGTGGCTACGGCATTACCCACCAGCTCTGAAACTGTGCGCCCTTCAGGCAGCAGCACGTCGCCGATCGCCATATTGAAGTTATTGCGCTTACGCGCGATGGCCCGCTCGGTAATCGACTTATCGTCGATCTCGTCGTACTTCAGTGAAGGTATGTCGGAGCTGGAAGGTTTGATTTGAAAAACTCGATCATCAACGGCGCTGATATAAACCTTTTTGCCATTGCTGGGGGCCGGTGTCTGAGTATCACCCGGCCGTAAAACATCCACTTCTGCCCTGTTGGTGGCGCAACCGGCTAACAGTACCAATGCCGCAACGGCCAAAATTTTTCGAACCATCATCCTTACTCCCTTTTATATTTGGCCTTCATAGGCTTGTCCAAAAGCTGGCGAAAAAGAGTGTAGAAGACAATATGCAGCTCAACCGCCTGGTTGACTTGCGCGGTTGAGAGAGCAAGCAGCACGAAAGCAATCGGCTCTGGCCCTAGTCTTTTGCTCGTAATCCCTGAACCCGCATTTCGCGGTTTTTTTGTCTTGAGGAAATGATGATCAGCAAGACCGTCGCGGTCATCTGCTGCAGTCCATTGAAGATTTTTTGACCACGCCTCGGAGCTGACCCGACTTAAAGTCGTGAACGTGCTGCGCGGGCGTATCAACTCCGGGCACCTTTCAGATGCCCTTATCTCTTCTCGAGTTGGGCCGCAATGTCTGTGGCCAGTTCGATAAAGGCACGTGCGGCTGAAGTCTGGTAGGCCCCTTTGCGCTGCATCAATACGGCGGTACGGTGCAGTCGCTGAGGGCTTAGTTCAATGGCAAACAGCCCCTGATGTGCAAGCGCGACGGTGGCCGGTAACAGGGTCGACAGTGTGGTCCTGCGCACCACTTCGATGACTGCACCGATAACATTGGCCTCCATTTTCACCCGCGGGGTAATGTTGTGCTGGCGACAGTAGCGGTCGATCTGCTCGCGAGTGGCAAACTCTTCGCTGAGCAGGATCAGTGATTCGGCACTCAGAGCGTCCAGGTCAATAGCACTCTGTCCAGCCAACGGGTGTCTTTCCCCAACCACCAGCGCGAGGGCTTCTATCAGAAGCGGCTGGGTCTCTATGTCCTGAGAGTGCCCGTCCTCGAAAGCGATACCCACGTCCAGCTCATCGGCCAGCAGAAGCTCCTCCATCTGTTCTTGAGCGATCTCACGCAGGTTCAAGGTGATATTCGGATATCGGCTGTGGAAAGCTTCGACCAGTGGTCCGACCAGATATGTGGTGAACGTCGGTGTCAATGCAACCCTGAGTGCCCCGCGACTCAAATCGCCCACGTCATGGATTGCACGTTTTCCTTCCTCCAGTTCCTGCGAAGCCCGGCGTGCATAGCGTAAATACACTTCGCCGGCGTCAGTCAGCCGCGTCGTACGTCCCGATCGGTCAAATAACTGGGCAGAAAGACTTTCCTCAAGTTGCCTGACTTGCTGTGACAGCGCGGGCTGCGAAACATGCAGCGCAGCAGCTGCTTTCGTGAAGCTGTGGTGTTGCGCCACAGCGAGAAAGTATTTGATGTGACGTGCCAGCATGCTTAGAGCCATAAGATTATCTGATGTGCGCCATCATAAATGAGACTTTTACCTTATGTCACGAGCTCCGTAATCTCTGCTCCAACGCATCGCGACCAAGAGGAGTCACCATGAAAGACATCATCGATGGTTTTCTAAAGTTTCAACTTAACGCTTTTCCGGAACGCGCCGGCCTGTTCAAGAATCTGGCTAATCAGCAAAGCCCACGGGCGCTGTTTATCTCCTGCTCTGACAGCCGATTGGTTCCGGAACTGGTTACGCAGCGAGAGCCCGGCGACCTGTTTGTCATTCGCAACGCCGGCAACATCGTGCCGCCCTACGGCCCTGAGCCTGGCGGTGTATCGGCCTCGGTCGAGTATGCCGTTGCTGCCTTGCAAGTCTCCGACATCGTTATCTGCGGGCACTCTGATTGCGGCGCAATGACTGCCATTGCCACCTGCAAGTGCCTGGATCACATGCCCGCAGTGGCAGGCTGGTTACGCTACGCCGACTCTGCTCGAGTGGTGAATGAAGCGCGCAAACATAAGGACCCACACAGCAGTGTTGAGGCGATGGTTCGAGAAAACGTGATCGCCCAGTTGGCCAATATCCGGACGCATCCATCGGTACGCCTGGCCCTCGAAGAGGGACGCGTAGCACTGCATGGCTGGGTCTATGACATCGAGAGCGGGCGTATGGATGCTTTCGACAGTAGCACCGGCAAGTTTGCGCCCCTTGTGGACAACCCGGGCGCACGTGCCGCTCCCTATCAACAGAAGCAATCTGCTTGAACTCGTTTATTACCCCAGGAGATAACACCATGATCCAGTCCCAAATCAATCCAGGTTCGCGTCTGGCCCTGACCGAAGTCATCCTGCTGGCTAAAGCCCGGAAAGACTTGTCATTTGCCCAGATCACCGATGGCACAGGGCTCAGCGAGGCGTTCGTCACTGCCGCGCTGCTCGGCCAGCATCCCTTGCCCAAAGCAGCGGCCACAGTAGTGGGTGAAAAGCTCGGCCTCGATGTTGATGGCGTGGCGCTGCTGCAAACCATCCCGATGCGCGGCAGCATCGACAACGGTATACCGACCGACCCCACTATCTACCGCTTTTACGAGATGCTGCAGGTCTACGGCACCACGCTTAAGGCGTTGGTCCATGAGAAGTTCGGTGACGGCATTATCAGTGCTATCAACTTCAAACTGGATATTAAAAAAGTCGAAGATCCAGAGGGTGGGTCGCGCGCAGTCATTACCCTGGATGGTAAATACCTGCCCACCAAGCCTTTCTGACAGTTGAGTGTCTCGGCGTCGTAATACGACGCCGAGTCATGAAGCGCTACATTGACCCTGTAAGTATTGAAGGGTATTTGCGTCACGCGATACCCCCAGGTGTTTGAACATGAAAATTTTATTGTTGGCAGGGTTCAGTAGCTTGTGCACTGTGGCTTTGGCTGGGCAGCCTCTAGCAGATAACGACATTCAGGTAGAGCAGTACAGTTATTCACAAGACCTTGATATCGCAAAAGTCATTTCGATGGGTGAAGTGCCAAATGTTTGTGAAGTGGTGCCTGCGCGTATGATGTATGAAGACTCCAAGGGGCATAGGCATATTCTCGAATACCGCGTAATGGGGAATGGTTGTTCTAACGGTTAGTGTGTGCTTCCCATCCATACCGCAAATATTTAATACGTCTTTTAATTTTTTCCTGCTGATTCTGGACACTGTTGCGTTCCTTTGCAGCTCTGTCGTGCGTGCTCATGGGCAATGTGCTGGCAGTCATGAAGCAGGCGCAGGATGACCTCCAGAGGTCGATGCTCGAGAAACGGAAGTTGTCTGAATTGAGGAGTGAGGTTTATGGATCTGATATTTCGCAATGTACGCATTGCCGATGGAAAGCCTTTAACCGACGTCGCCGTACACAATGGGAAAGTTGCCATTATTTCCCCGGGAATTACAGTGCGGGCACGGCAGGAAGTCCAGGGAAATGGAAATGTATTGATGCCGGCTTTTGTCGAGGGGCATCTGCATCTGGAAAAAGCCAATGTCATGCACCGTAAGGTCAATCGCACCGGAACCCTCAAGGAGGCGATTGCCGTTACAGCTGAGCTTAAACCGATGTTGACCCGGGAGGATATTCTCGAGCGTTCAACGCAGGTATTACGCTCACTTGTGCAGGCCGGTACTACCCATGTACGCGCACATGCCGAATTTGACCCCTCACAAGGTTTCACAGGGTTTGATGTTGTCCTGGAGCTACGCAAGAAGTTTCGCGACATGATCGACATTCAGGTAGTTGCCTTCCCACAGGAAGGCATTTTCAAACTACCGGGAATGAAGCACATGATGGTTGCGGCGATGGAAAAAGGTGCCGATGTCGTCGGCGGTATTCCCTATAACGATCGTTCACCCTTCGAACATATTGATTATGTTTTCAGCCTGGCTAAACAGTTTGGAAAAGATATAGATTTCCATCAGGATTTTGCCGATACGGCAGAGAACATGACCATTGAATACCTCGCGCGCAAGACCATCAAGGAAGGGTATGAAGGCCGCGTCTGCGTAGGTCATCTTACGAGCCTTGGAGCCGTAGCACCGGAACAGCGAGTGGGTATTATCAGCCTGATCCGTGATGCTGGAATCAGCGTAATGTGCCTGCCAGCCACCGACTTGCATCTCGGTGCTCGAGGCGACAGCCATAACGTCCGCCGCTCACTCACGCCCGTTCGTGCGTTGCGAGACGGTGGTGTAAATGTCTGTTTGGCCACGAACAATATACGCAACGCTTTTACCCCGTATGGGACAGGCGATCTGCTGAATATTGCGCAATTGGCAATGCCTGCATGCCACCTGGGTGGGGCCGATGATCAGGCCACAGTATTGGGAATGCTCACAACTAATCCCGCAAAAGCCCTGGGGCTGGATAACTATGGGCTGGAAGCCGGCAAAAATGCAGACCTGGTGCTGGTGGATACCCAGTCGGTCGCCGGGGTTATCCTCGACTTGCCGGCTCGTCTTATGGTGTTGAAGCGCGGGAAAATAGTGGCGACATCAAATTACAACCGTTCGATAGCCTTCTGATCGTCCCCGCCTGCCGGATCAGTAACGGATACCCGTGTGACACTCAGTCAATCTGTCGTCTTTTGATGATCGACGACAATCGCGTGTGGACGGGTGTAACGGCTGCGGATTTATCGCCTAGAGATTCAGGCCTCGTGCCACTATTTCAAGCGGGAAGGTCGGCAATATGTCGTCGCTTGCTCTGTTTCAGCTGGGCGAGAAGTCGTGGATGCATGCATTGCCCGCCAATGGCAAAGGCATGGCTTTTATGCGGTCATGCCTGAATCCCGATCTTGCCTGCTGAAGCTTGCATCGCGCGCTTCTCTGTCAAGGGGGCAAAATAGGGCGGCGTACCGGTTGCCTGGAAATAAAGAAAGTAGTGCCCGGTGTCGGCCAATACAATTCGGTGCAGCTCTGATAGGCGCATGCCGTTTCTAATCCAAATGCTCTCTTTCAGGATTTCGTAAGTCCGGACCCCGTGTTGTTGCATTGTGCTTTCGAAGGTTAGGTAGAGTTCTTCTCTGATACGCCGGTCGTTTTGAACACCCGCTCGCAACATAAAAAAGCTAAGCACACCCACAACTACAACCACAACCAACAAAAAAGTCCAGCTGGCGATTGCTCCCATGCTTTGCGCTCCCTGCGAGCTCACGTGGTATGAGCATCAGTGTAGACAGGGTTTGGCACTTGGCTTAGCTGCGTGTCAGGCTGCGTTATGCAGCCTCAGGTTCGGAGCAGGCAAGATTTACGCCTGCTCTGCCTCGTATCGCATCACAACGTGTCGTTGCACACCAAGGCCGCAGATCGACAGCACCACTTCATCCCCCGGTTCCAGCCATTTCGGATGTGGCTTCATTCCCATCGACACGCCAGGCGGGGTGCCGGTGATGATCACATCCCCAACATCGAGGGTCATGTAGTGACTGCAGTAGGAAATGATCTCTGCAACGCTGAAGATCATGGTCTGGGTGTTTCCTTCCTGTCGCCGTTGGCCGTTGACTTCCAGCCACATTGGCAGGCTCTGCGGATCCGGGACCTCATCACGGGTCACGAGCCAGGGACCCAGCGGCCCAAAGGAGTCGGAGCTCTTGCCTTTGTCCCATTGCGAACTCTGAAACTGGAATCCACGATCGGAAACATCATTGGCCACGCAGTAGCCCGCCACATGTTCAAGTGCCTGGGCAACCGGAACGTAACGGGCGCGCTTTCCGATGACGACCCCCAGCTCAACTTCCCAGTCCAATTGCCTTGAGTGGGGAGGTTGTACGATGGGGTCATCGGCCCCGCTGATGCAACTGACCGGTTTGAAGAACACCAACGGTTCGGACGGGATCGCAAGACCGGCCTCTTCGGCGTGGTCCAGGTAGTTCAAACCAATTGCGATGAACTTGCTGATATCGCTTATCGGTGGCAGGTAGCGAACCGGGGTCGAAATAAGCGGAAGCCGGTGTTCGTCAAGCTCACAAAGCCGGGCAAGTTCCGTATCGGACAAGCACGCGCGCGAGACGTCATCCACATGGGCTGATATGTCCCGCAGCTGTCCCGATGAATCGACCATGCCCGGATACACGCCATCATGCTTAACATAGCGAAAGAGCTTCATTGTTGTCTCCAGTTGCAGTATCAGAATATGCGCAGGAACCGAGCGCGCCAGGCACCAGGCTGGTTGCGGGATACAAACCCGCAGCCACTGTCAGTCATGCTTCATTGCACGCAAAGTGCGGGGGAGGGGCATCTCGGTTTGCATGCCACAAGGACCCAGTCGGTTCGCGGGATCAATCACGCTTTTCGGTGAACAATCGCACTACGCTTGTCATGTTCCGGTCGCCCATTCCGCGCGCTGCTGCGCGCTGGAAAACGTTATGTGCTGCGGCAATTGTGGGGGCGTTCTCTGCTGATCCTGCTTCCTCGAGCGTGTAGCCGATGTCCTTTTCAATCAACGCCACGGGGAACTGCGGGGCGAAGTTCTCCGTCATCATGCTCCCTGAAAGATAGGCCGCAACCGGTGGCCAGACGGAGGTGCCTGCCATGGCTGCCAGCACTCGCGATGCATCGGCTCCGTTTCGCTCCAATAACCCGATGACCTCTGCCAGGCCCGTCACCTGTATTCCCAGCATGGCGTTGGTGGCAAGTTTCGCCAAAGCGCCATGACCCAGGCCGCCGACGTGATGGACTGAAGAGCCCATGACGCGTAGCAGAGGCAGGCAGCGCTCCAGGACTTCTTCCTCTCCGCCTGCCAGATAGGCCAGCTGCCTCGCATCGGCCTGAGCACGGGATCCCGATACCGGCGCTTCCAGCAGCGCCACCCGGGCATGCTGCATGTGGGTGCCGAGCTCCTGGATCCAGCCCGAAGTGAGTGTCGAACTCTCGATGGCGATTGCTCCCGCTGCCATACCAGAGAGGGCGCCGATCTCGCGATCCAGCCAGACATGGCGAGACGCATCATTGTCACGCAACATTGCAATGACGAACTCCGCACCTGCGCTGGCTTCTCTTGGCGTGCGCGCGTGGAAGGCCCCTTGCTTGACAAGCGCTTCTGCTGCATCGGGGGTTCGATTCCAGACAGTGACTGTGTGACCTGCAGCAAGCAATTGTGAGGCCATGCGCGACCCCATGGCGCCGAGGCCCATGACTGTGATTCTGCTCATATGCTTTGTTCCATTTCAACGTGTAAGGGGGAGGGGCTGACAGGACTCGGTGGTTGTCAGAGGTTGCGCGACTATGAAGATTGGCGACTCACCAGGATCACCGCCAAGCCTGCAATGGCGAAGCAGGCGGACAGGTACGCAATGGGTTGCGGTCCGGCAAGATTGATCAGCAGTCCGCCCAGCAGCGAGCCCAGGCCGATGGCTGCATTGAATACAGATACATTGATGGAGGTGGCTGCGTCGGCTCCGCCTGGAATCCTGGAGGCCTCCTTGAACACCAGGGTCTGCAGCAGCACCGGAAGTGCGCCATATGCAGCGCCCCACGCAGCAAGCACAGCGAAAATGGCAGCATGACTGACCGCTGCCGCGTTCATGCATGACAAGCTTGCGGCAAGGAGTGCTGTCACCAGACCCAGGCTGGTTCTTGGTGCCCTGGACGCGAACGGGCCCACGGCGAAGTTGGTAATTACACCTGCCGCGCCATAGACCAACAGAAGCATGCTGACCTGTGCAGGGCTCTGGCCGGCAATCTGCTCAAGGTACGGAGACACGTAGGTGTAAGCCAGAAAGTTGCCGGTGACGACAAGGGCGGTGATCCCGAAAACCACAAGCAAGGGGCCACTTTTGAGCACGGCTGACATCGCCCCTCGCTTGGCAGCCTTCGAGATGCGTACCGCCGGAACTGACCATGCGATCAGCGTGAAGACGACCAGGCTGAGTATCGAGAGCGCAGCAAACACGGAGCGCCATCCATACATTTCACCGAGCATTGTGCCAGCCGGAATCCCCAGCACCGTCGCCAGCGAGACACCGCCAAAGACAATCGATGTAGCTCGTACTGCGTTTCGTGCAGAGACCATGTGCACTGCGGTGACCACCGCTGTCGACCAGAACACGCCGATTGCACCTGCGACCAGAATGCGTCCAAGGAAAACGACGAAGTAGTTTGGCGCCAGGAAGGTGATCAGATTGCCGATACAGCAGACCGCCAGCAGACCGGCCATCAGTGTCTTGCGGTTGAGCGATCCAAGCAGGCCAGTCAGAGGCGCTGCGGTCAGAGCGACCATAAATGCAAAAATTGTAACCAGATAACCTGCGGCGCCGAGCGAGACATTCAGGCCAGCGGCCATCGCTGGCAGCACCCCTACGGGCATGAGCTCGGTGCTGACAAAGGAGAAGCAACCGAGGCTCAGGGCAAGAACAGCCGCTACCGCCTGTGCCCTGGATACAGTTACCCCATGAGGGTGTGGCGTTACGGGCGCGTGGGCACTTGCCGACGTAGTATCGGCCTGATGCCTTATGACTTTCGATTGCATGGGCGTATCTCTGTGAAATTCAAAATAAAGGTCGCAAAGGTAAGGTTTTTCAAGGCCAAGCCGTGCGTGCACCCGGTGTACTGTGGTGACCGGCATGCCGACTGATGGGCCATGCGAACTTATCGTGGGGGAAACTCAATGCCTGAGAGTTGCGCACAAGCGGCCAGGTATCGCTCTTGAAGCGCGGGGTCAAACGCAGCGCTGTGAACCTGTGCCGACCGCTGGTGATAGAAGTAGTCGCCGGTTACGCGCGCTGCAGTGCCTGCAGCGAGCCACGCCTGGGTGCGGGGCGCGAGGTCAAGGTCATCCGTAGCCTCAGGGCCGCCCATCTTCGTGGCAACCCAACCTGGTTCGACGCAGTTGGACAGCACATCTGGCCAGTGACGCGCGGCGGCAAAAGCAAGCAGGACCGCGTGAAGCTTGGAGTCCGAGTAGGCCTGCATCCCGGACCAGCGTCGCGATTCCCAGGTCAGGTCGCTGAGAGAGGGATTACCCTTCAAGTGAAGCCTGGAGCTCATGTAAACCAGGCGCTTGGGTCGCTTGACCATGGCGGTCAGAATGTAGGGCGCCAGAGAGTTCACGGCAAAGACATGGGGCAGGCCATCCACTGTGGCGATGCGCTCGCGCTCCTGGAAGCCGACAGCGGCATTGTGAATGATGGCATCGAAGGGGCCCAGTTCATTGATGCTGGCAGCAAGCGCCTTGGTTTCTGCGATGCTGGAAAGGTCCCCGACGAGTGCCGTCTGCGCGCCGGGAACTTGAGCGATGGCATGGGCCGCCCGGGCGTGATTTCGGGCATGCAGCACGACCTGATGACCGTTGGCCACGAGCAGGCGTGCCGCCATTTGACCCAGGCCGTCGGAGGATCCGGTAACGAGGATGCGCGTCATTGTCATTGCTCCGGTGAATGCCACGTCGGGGGTGGCCTCAATGGGGTGTAGGGTCGGCATGGGGTAGCCGACTCAGCGTTGGAGCAATGTTGGGATTTCGGGCCTTAGAATGCGATAGCATGGAACGCATAATATTCATGCGCGGGAGTCATCAATGAGGGCATTAAGTTCCCGGTTGCTGGAAGGCGTCGACGTTATGGCGGCTGTCGTTGATGCGCGCAGCTTTGGCGGGGCTGCTGAGGTACTGGATATGTCTCAATCTGGCGTGAGCAGGGCAATAGCCCGCCTGGAGACAAGATTGGGCATCCGGGTGTTCGAACGCACGACGCGATCAGTGAGGCTGACCGACGAAGGGCGCAGTTTCTACGAAGAGGTGATGCCTCTGATCGATGCGCTTGCCGAGGCGACAGGCAGCGCCGCCAGTGATGCGCAAAAGGTTCGTGGCCGGCTGCGCGTCAACGTGGACCCGCTATTTGCGAGACTGATCCTCGGTCCCCGATTGGGCGCGTTCATGGATAGCCACCCTGAGCTCGAAATGGAGCTGCGCAGCAAGGAAGACCTGGGTGATTTGATCGCGGATGGTTTCGACATTGCGATCCGCTTCGGCCATCCTCAGCCGTCGTCGTTAGTGGCGAGAAAACTCCTCGATACGCGAGTTTTGGCCATGGCATCGCCAGCTTATCTTGAGCGTTTCGGTCATCCCAAGGACCCTATGGAACTCGAGACTTCGGACCATCGCTGCATCCTGTTCAGGGAGCCAGTCACCGGCCGTCCGTTTGCCTGGGAGTTTCATCAGCGCCGCAAGAAGTTCACAGTCAAGCCGCAGGGCATGTTGACCGTCAACGATCCGGGTACGGTCTATAGCACATGCTTGGCCGGGCTCGGTATTGCGCAGTTGTTCGAGTTGGGAATTGAAGAATATACCTCTTCCAGGCAGCTTGTTCAGCTGTTTCCCGATTGGTCGGAGCAGCGTTTTCCGCTCTATGCATACTACCCGTCGCGACATCATGTTCCCGCAAAGACTCGCGCGCTTCTTGATTTCGTCGCAGGCCTGGTTCGCTGATTGAAACGGGTTGGGCCTGCATCAGGAGTAAGCAAGCCGCTGCGTGCTACTTCAGTCTTGCAGACAAAACCCGTTTTTTAAATCACTTACACAAGTAACTACGTCTCCGAAGATCGTATTCAGATGCAAAACTACTGGCTCGATCTTGAGTGAAGAAAGTTGGAGCGATGTTTATTAATTATAGTTTGGATATTTAGGTGTAACTGTCAGGTGGTGTTCAGGTTGTCATGTTTGAGTTACAGTGTTTTCTTCCTTCGAAAAACGTATGTCCCGGTAAGTGCTGGCAATATATATTGAATTCGCCCGACTTGGGTGGGAAGGGGCAGGGGAAGTGCTGCAAGTTACTTTTCAATTGCACCCGGTTGAGGACTGGCGTGTAATTAAATGACGATATCCATGCGCGGGCCGAGGCCGTCGACGAGTAAAGAGATGTCGGCACGTATCTCGCAGCACGCTTTATGAGCGTCGACTACGGCTTTCACTTCACGACAGACAAGGCCTCTTGCTTCCTCTCTTTTTTCACAGACCGTTTCAGCTGTCAGTGTCAGCCGGCCGGAGAACGTGGTTTCAACAGTGGAGAGTTTGTTCCAGTCAGAATTTTCTATATTGGCAATCCCTTTTCTGACTTTGTCAGCTGCTTTGGCTGCAGTGTCAGTATCTCCTGTCGGAGAAATTGAATACGTGAATAGGAAGTAATATTTTGTCACTTTGCTTGTCCTTGTGAGAAGTTCGATTTACAAGTCGTGCGCCGTGCTCGACTTATAAAGACAGTAGCACTTCAGGTGGGGAGGGGAGTACTGTTCTTTAGCTTGGCTGGGTGGAATAGTGTGTGTGATTGTTTATGCTGTTTTATCGCTAACCATGTTCCGTCAATAGAATCGGTTTCCGAGACCGGTATTGAGCCAGGAACAGCCAGGCTGCGCATCAGGGGCGCTTCCGATCCGCAGTGGGTGAAGTTCATCTTGCAGGAGTTACTGCGATAAGTGCCTCACCTGCGAGCGCTCATATTCGATCTGATTTGGGAGCAAGTGTGCTCGTGATGACATCGAAAAAACATTCGATGTTCCCCCGATTTTTCTGGGTATTTTGCGGCTTTGGGTCGGTTTTAAAGCTTGATGAAACGTTTCATCAAGTCTATAAAAAGGCACAATTCCAAGAAAGGCTGTTGCCATGACCCCGCTCAAACTCTTTGTTGCCCTCACTACACTGACCGCAGCCTCCCACGCCATGGCCTGGGATTACGTTCTGCTCGACACCGACCTTGGCGCCCGGAACTGGCAGATCACCAGCCAGCAACTCGGCGTAAAAACCGATAAACCCTTCAGCATCACCTTGCGCACCTTGCACGGTGGCCGGCAGGAGGGCGTCAGCATTGTGGACATCGATAACGGTACGATGAAACTCTCGGTAGTGCCTACTCGCGGAATGAACGTCTTGCAGGCCTCGGTAGGTAATCTGCGCATGGGCTGGGATTCGCCGGTCAAGGAAGTGGTCAACCCGTCCTTTATCGAGCTTAATGGTCGTGGTGGTCTGGGCTGGCTGGAAGGTTTCAATGAGCTGGTCACCCGCTGTGGATACGAATGGGTCGGCCACCCAGGAGTCGACAACGGCGAACTGCTGACCCTGCATGGTCGGGCCGCGAACATTCCTGCAAGTAAAGTCACCCTGCATATCGATGAAAAACCGCCGTATGCCATCACCCTGCGCGGCGAACTGAAAGAGCAGGCGTTCAAAAAGGTCGATTTTTCCGTCGCTACCGAATTGGTCACCGAGCCCGGCAGCGTAGTGTTCTCCCTCAACGACACCCTAACCAACAACGGCGACTATCCAAAGGAATACCAGGCGCTCTATCACAGTAACTTCAGCACCCCGTTCCTGGAGCAGGGCGCTCGTTTCGCCGCACCGGTGAAACAGGTGTCGCCGTTCAACGACAAGGCCAAGGACGATCTGCCCGACTGGCAAACCTACCGTGCACCGACCAAGGACTACGACGAAACGGTTTACAACGTGGTGCCGTATGGCGATGCCAAGGGCGATACGTTGACCGTGTTGCATAACAAGGCCGGCAGCCTGGGCGTTTCAGTCGGCTTCAATACTCAGACACTGCCGGTGTTTTCCCTGTGGAAAAACACCGATACCCAAGGCCAGGGCTATGTTACCGGCTTGGAACCGGGGACAAGTTTTTCCTACAACCGCCGTTATCAGCGGCCACTGAATTTGGTACCAACAATTGGGCCGAAGGAACACAAGCAGTTCCACATTAGCTATAGCTTATTGGCGGATAAGGTGGCTGTTGATAAGGCTTTGAAGCGAGTGAGCGACATTCAGGGTGGGCGGGAAACTGAGGTACGGCAAACGCCATTGGTTGATCTGACCAAGGGATAGCACCGGCTAGAGCACCGTAGGCCGATATGGCGCAGCCTCGACCAAATGTTCGCGCCTTATTCCTCGGTTTGTTCAAGGTTCACCGGTGTGTACGGGATTTACATCTTCCTCGCCGCCGGTTTGCTGCTGTTGGGCGGGGGGCTGATGCTGATGGGGCAACGCGCAGGCAGAGGCCAGCGCGTTGAGGCTGTCCCCTTTTCAGGACGCTAGGCACTCGGCGCAGGTAAGGGGTAGCGAGGCATCAAGCCTGTGGCGTACAGGCATTTACGGGTTCAGGTAAGCACTCAAACGCTCTACCGCAAACCCCTCGAAACCTTTCAGCGCATCGCTGGCCATCAATTGCTCCTTGCCGTTGAACTCAACCACGGGCACGTAAAAGCAGGCATGCTGGCTGATCTGGTCGACAGGGATTTTTTGCTGGCCCACAAAGGGAAAGCCGCAGCCCATGCCCAACAGCTGCAAGCGAACCACCTTGAGTTTCTGGCCTACCACCGAGGCGTCACACATTTCCCAATCAATGTTGCGTTTTTCCAGTACATCGGCCACCGGCTTGTTACCCATTCGGATAAAACTCTCGGCCTCCATCGCGAAGTTGATCGGGTTGTCCGGGTCAGCGCAAACGCTGGTCACACGCGTCACCTCGAACTCGCCGCTACCTTCAAGTTGCGCCGGAAACTTGCTTTTCTGGCCTTCAAACCCGGGGTACGTCGTTGGGAACGGCTTGCTGGGCATGAGCTCTTTGACCGTCATACCCTTGGGCATTTCAGGGGTGGCAGCCATGACCACAGAGGGCAAAACGGCAGAGAGGAGGGCGAGGAGGGCGTTGCGTTTCAGGGCTTTGTTCAACATCTATTCCACCTTGGAAAGTCAGAAGTTACATCCTGTTGCGTAATCTGAGTCGTCCCGGCCTTGAAGGCAACCCCCGCCCAAGCGTCTCTCAGGTTGTTTGCCTGACCTCAGCCCTCTCTGGCTCAGGCACTCTGCGCAGCCGCGACGCGTAAGGCAGCAGGAACGCTACCGTGAGTGCCGCGAGGGAGAGGTTGCCGAGCCAGGCCACGGCACCCATGGGCCCATCCCAGGCTTGAATACAACAGGCCAAGCTGGCCAACAGGGCAATCCAGCCGGTGCAGCGTAATGTTCGCAGGACGACAGGGGCGGGCGTGGGTTGCCTGAGCTGTTTGTAATACCGCTCCAGCCCCAGGCACAAACCCAACATGCCGCCACAGGCCAGCAACATACCCGCGATCAAGGCAAGGTTCATCTCAATGCTGCTCCAGGGTGTTAGAGGATTTACGCGGTACTGCTTGTCTGGCCGGTTGTCCTGCCTGCCAGGCTGCCCAGGCCAGCAATGCGCCTATCACTGCGAGGGTGAGTTCCAGGTAGAGCCCGTCCCCTCGATTGACAACAATCAGATTCAGCAGGGGCAAGTTCAAACACATCAAGGCCGCGAGGCCCAACTGTTCGCGCCAGGCAGCGAGTCTGGGCCTGACGATGGCATGGCCCAGGCTGGCGAGCCACACCAGAAAGAAAACCCGCACTTCCCATTGATCACGCCCGGCCCATTGCAACGGCAGCAACCGGTTGGCCCACAGCAGTGCGATAGATGCCAGCACCAGCCCGGCCACGACCGCTACGTTGATGCGTTCGGCAGCGTGATACAGCATCGCACCGATCACCCCTTCGCTATCGTGACGACGGCGCCGTTTGACGGTAAACAGCACCACACCGGTGGCCAGCATGGCGCAACTGGCCAGGCCGCAGACAAAGTACAACCAGCGCATGGGATAACCGCCGAACTGGGCGAAGTGCAAGCCGGACATAACTTTCTGGGTCAGCAGGCTCGGTCGGCTCTGCTGCGGTTGCCGCAAGACTTTGCCCGTAACGCCGTCGAACACCATGCTGGCGCCCTTGGTCAGCTCGATACGATTACCCAGCAAGGGGCGCGCTTCAATGCGAGTATCACTGCGACCGGGATTTTTAATCGACAGTCCGGAAACCGGCCCCATGCTTCGCTCGGCTTCGGCCAGTAAAGGTCCTATGGCGGTCAGCGGTGCAGGCTGAGAGACGGGGTGAAGAGGCTCGCCACGCCCTGGCCTCTGTCCCTCACGGCGTGCACCCGCAGTGGCGATGTCTTGCTTGCCGGGTGCGTGATTGTGTTCTGCACGCTGTTCAGCAGGCGCCCCGCGTAGCGCTCCACTGGCCGCGACACGATCGCCATCGAACAGTGCGTCCATCGCCGCGGGCATGTAGGTCAGGTAAAAAATCACCAGGCCGGTGTAGGTAATCATCAGATGGAAAGGCAGTACCAGCACACCGGTGGCGTTATGCGCATCCAGCCAGGAACGTTGGCCCTTGGCCGGGCGGAAGGTGAAAAAATCCTTGAAGAATTTTTTGTGAATGACGATGCCGCTGACAAGTGCGACGAGCATGCCCATGGCGGCCAGGCCAACCACCCAGATGCCGATATTGCGCGGCAGGTCGAGGGTGAAATGGAAGCGAAAAAAGAACCCGCCACCCGCTGTCTTGCGGACGTCAAGCGGGGCGCCGCTTTCCGGGTCCAGGTTCACGCCACCGCCACGCCGTTGTTCACCGCTGGAGACGGTCAGCCCTGATGATCGCTCGGTGGGCAGGCCGATGTTCCAGGTGCTGGCGTTCGGTTGTTGCGCGTGCAGATAGTCGAGTGCGCGTTGTGCGGCTTCGCTTGGCGTGAGCGTGTGGGCCGGGATTTCCGGCCGCATCCAGCTATCAATTTCCTTATCAAACACTGCGAGGGTGCCGGTGAGGAAGATTGCAAACAGGATCCAGCCGAAAATCAGCCCGCCCCACGTGTGCAGCCAGGCAAGGGACTGGGTGATGGTTTTGCTTTTCATCCCGGTATCTCCATCCACTGCGGCCAGAAACCGATCGCCGCCAAGGGCACAGCCAGGCTTAGCCCGGCCCATGCGCGGCGGGCACTGCGGCAGGCAAATGCCCAAAGAATCGCCAGGCTGTAGACCGCAAATGACACCAGGCTGGCCGTCACCAGCGCATCGACTTTATTCATCGGCAGCAAGCGCGCAAGTGCCGCAGTGAAGGCGTAAGTGAACAGGTAGCCGCCGCACAGCGCCGCAAGGATACGCGACACTGTCGGGCCGTAATGGGGGGGTGTTTTCATCTGGCATGCTCATCAGTTCCCGGCACGATACCGGAGTATTTTTATCAAGCTGTACGCCAACGCCCAGCCTGGTCAGCGGCTGAGCGTTGGGTGGGTGATCAAGTGCGCCTGTGAGCGCCGGGATCAGAACGAGGTGCTGATCGACGCGTAGAACGCGCGCCCCGGCTCGTTGTAAGTGCTGGCCCCGGCTGTGGTGCCCGAGCCCTCGCGGTACACGCGCTTGTCGAACAGGTTGTTGATGCCGGCACCGAGCGACAGGTTCTTGTTTACCTGGTAGGTCCCGCCAATACCCCAGATATGGTAAGGGTCAAGGGTTTGCAGCTCGTTTGTGGCGATGACGGCAACATCACGTGTCGGGTTGAATACCCGCGGCTCTTGCTTGCCGTAATAGGTCCCGGTCAGGCTCAGGGTAAGTGCCTGCGTAGCCTGCCAGTCGAGCATGGTGTTTACCGTGTACTTGGGCACCACCGACAACGGGTTGCCGTCGCCGTCCTTGTTGGACTGCATATAGGTGAAGTTGGTGTTCCAGCTCAGCGTATTGCCATTCTCACCGAGCAATGGAATGCCGACGTTTCCTTCCCATCCCTTGACCACGGCATCCTTGGCGTTATCCCATTGCAGGATGGCCTCGTTGGCCAGGGTCTTGTCGACCAAATCGTTCGAAGCCACGATTTTGTTGTCGTAATCATTACGGAAGTAGGTGATCCCGGCGGTCCATCCATCCCGGGCAAAGCTGATGCCCAGCTCTTTGTTAATGCTGATCTCGGGCTCGAGGTTTTTATTGCCCAACACATAGCAACCCGTGCTGAGCAGTGTGGGTGCACACCCGTTGCCGTTACTGCGATACAGGTAGTTGGGGTTCAACTGGTACAAATTCGGCGCCTTGAAGGCGCGGGCAATACCGCCCTTCAACGTGATGTCGTCGGTCAACATGTAGGAACTGTTCAGGCTCGGGCTCCAGTTGGCGCCGAATTGATCATGATGGTCCAGGCGCAGCCCGGGCGTCAGGAACCATTTGGGGCTCAACTCGATATTGTCTTCCATGAACAAGGCCATGATCGTCGCGTCCATATAGGACGAGCGTGCACCCAGCGCCGAGTTGGGCAATGTGGTGCCGACGGCCCGGTCGAAGGTGCTCGGGTCGTCCAGTTCCTGGCGATTCCATTCCGCGCCGAGGGTCAAGGTTTGTGGCAGCAGCACTTGCAGGGGAATGTTCAGTTCGCCCTGGAGCAAGTAGCTGTCATAGGTACTGGTACTCTTGTCTGCGTTGGCGCTGATGTCACCATCGACCGCACCGGTCTGGCCTTCTTGCAATCGGTTGTTGCGGGTTTTCTCGTATTGCGCCAACACCCGTGATGTCCCGAACGCCCAGTCACCCCGATGGGTAACGGAAAAATTCTGCCGGTACATGGTGTTGGTTTCACGCCCCAGCCATTGGTTGATCGTGCTGCCGGGCGTCTGCGAGTCTGTTCCCCCGGTGCCGACATCCCCGGTGTAAATATTGCCTTGCCGGCTAAAACCGGTCTCGAAATCGAGGGTCTGCTGATCGTCCAGCGCCCAGCTCAACAACGCGTTGATGTCTTTATTGCGGACCCCTTCGCGGCCGGCAGCCAATGCAGAACCGGAGGCGGTGTCGGTGTGCGCGAGGTTGATATCGGAGTCGTCGGCGTCAGTCTTGTTCAGGTTGCCGTAGACACGAAATGCCAGCGCTTCGGTCAGCGCGCCGGAGAGGCTGAACGTGGTGCGTTTGGTCATGCCTTCGGCATCGTCCTCGGGCAGGTTGGTGTACGCCGAGAGCGAACCGCTGAGTTCCTGTGTCGGGCGCTTGGTGATGATGTTCACCACCCCCCCCATCGAGCCGGAGCCGTAGCGTGCGGCCGCCGGGCCTCGCAGCACCTCGATGCTCTCGACTTCGTCAGCCGGCACCCAGTTGCTGTCGCCACGGGTATCGCGCTCGCCGGAACGGGTGTAACGCACGGCGTTGCGTGAGGTCACGGGCTTGCCGTCGATCAGGATCAGGGTGTTCTCCGGGCCCATGCCGCGCAGGTCGATCTGGCGGTTATTGCCGCGTGTACCGCTGGCGCTGTTGCCGCTCAGGTTGACCCCCGGCATCTTGCGGATGATATCGGACAGGTCATTGACGGGCGGGCGTTTCTTGATGTCTTCGGCCGTGATGATCGATGCCCCGGGGGCTTGCTTGAGCTCTTGCGCGGCAGTGGCCACAACATGGGTATCATCGAGTTGCAAGACATTGTCTGACGCCGGCGCCGCCAGCAGTTCGGTTTCGGCCAGCGCAGCGCCGGGCGAGCAGGCCATCAAGGCGAGGACTAGATGATTGAGCTTGAATCGCGGGTACATCGACAACACTCCTGTTAGTGGATGAGCCCAATGGAGTGTCTGAGCATCCTGTCAGCAGGGGGCTCGGTTAAGCCTGAATCTCCATGGGCGGCGCTAATAGAAGTGATTCGCAAACGTGAGTAAATCTTATTTACATTTTATACATTTGCAATTTCAGATTTATGCGCAATCCACTGTCAGTGTTTTCTGCCCAGATTTCGCCGCCCTGCAATTGCACGACGCTGCGGGCAATCGACAAACCGAGGCCGAAGCCACTGCCGCCGGGGCGTGCGGCGTTGAGTCGGGTGAAGGGCTGAAAAATCTGTTCGAGTTTGTCGGGGGCGACGCCTGGTCCCTGGTCTTCGATCCACACGTACCAATAGGCGCCCTTGCTGACACCGGTGAATGTGACTGCCCCGTGTTGCGGTGAATGGCGGATGGCGTTGCGCAAGATGTTTTCCAGCGCCTGCGCCAGGCTGTTCAGGTTACCCATGACGCGACAGTCAGGGGGCAAATCACAGCGCAGACGCTCGATCGGCCAACCGCTCTCGAAGCTGGCGTCGCCACTTAACACCTCCCATAGCTGGTCCAGCTCCACCGGCTCCAGCGTCAGGGCGGGGCGCTCGGTATCCAGCCACACCAGCTCCAGCGTATCGCCGATCAATCGGTCCATGCTCTGTACCTCACGTTCGAGGCGCTGGCGCATGGCATCCATGTCCGGTTCACGTTCACCGGTCACGCGCAGTCGGCTCAACGGCGTACGCAACTCATGGGACAAGTCACGCATCAGCCGACGCTGCAGCGCCAGGGTGTTTTCCAGGCGCTCGGCCATGTGATCGAAGGTTCGCCCCAGGTCGCCCAGCTCGTCGCGCCGCCGAGCCACCTGCGGCCCTGCGCGGGCCGACAGGTTGCCCGAGCTCAATGCTGCCGCCTGGCGGCGCAGGGTCACCACGGGGGCGATCAACACACGGTAGAGCAGGAAGCCGAGCAGCAGCGCCAAGCCCGCCGGCAGTACCCATTGCAGCAGCACCTCCCACACCCGCAAGTGCTCACGCGGGTTGAAACGATGCGGCAGCTCCATGACCAGACGCGCTTTGTCGTCGCTGAAAGGCACATAGAACGTTGGCCAGCCGTTTGGCCGTCCTACGGTCCAGTGAAGCGGACGGACAAAGTCGAGCTTACGACGCTCATGTTCATCCAGAGGCTGCGAAGACAATGATTGCTGGTGCTCATCGACGACGGCGGCCCACACCCGTTCCTGTTTGCGCAAGCTGTGCAGGAACTCGTCAACGCCTTGCGTGCCGCGTTCCCGCCACGCCGTTTCGGCCTGTTGTGCATAAGCGATATGGCTCTGCTTGGCCGGTTCGGAGAGGAGGGCGGTGGCATCCTTGAGACGCTTGCTCAGGTCGGCCTGCAAACTGATCACCAGCATGCACAAAAGCGCGAGCACGCCGACCAGTTGCCACAGCAGCGAGTGCCGGTTCGGCAGCCTCATGACTGCAACGGCGCCAGCACATACCCCATGCCGCGTATGGTCTCGACGCGCCCGGCGCTGTAACCGATGGCCTGCAATTTGCGACGAACCCGACTGACATGCATGTCCAGGCTGCGGTCATGTTGTGAGTGCGCCCGATGCATGACCTGTTGGTACAGAAAGGCTTTGCTCAACACCTCGCCGGGATGCTGCATGAGGATTTCCAGTACCCGGAATTCGGTGTTGGTCAGATCGGCCCAGCGGCCGTTGCGGCAAACATCCATGGCCTGCTGATCAAGTTCCAGTTGCGAATCGCTGCGCACTTTTACCTGGGCCTCGTGCTCGTAGGCCACGCGCCTCAGAATGGCATCGATGCGTACATCCATCTCCTGCATGCTGAATGGCTTGGGCAAGTAATCGTCCGCGCCCTGGCTGAAACCGGTTATCCGGTCCTGCTCGGCACCCAGCGCCGACATCAGGATGACCGGGACACGCTGGCACTGGCGCACTTGGGCGAGCACCTCCAGGCCACTGCTGCCGGGTAACATGATGTCCATCAGGATCAAATCGAAACCCTCGGAGCGCACCAGATGCAGAATTTCGTCTGCGTCGTGACGCAACGTGACCGAAAAGCCCCGCTGGCCCAGATGGCTATCCAGGTCGGCGGCAAGCACCGGATCATCCTCAATAGCCAGAATACGGATGGGCATATGGGAAGCAGAGGCGAATTGCATGGAGGGGCAGACCTGTGAATGAGAATTATTATGCATAATTCATTCTGACAAAAAATGTTGCACATTCCTAACCAAAGCAAGATTTTCGTCATGCAGATTTACGAGCTTTAAGCTTTCGGTCGCTCTGAAGGCGTCAGTACGTATGGACATGCCCGGGCGCTCCAGCATTGAATGCAACGCCGGCAAGCAGGGCAAAGACAGGAAGACAGCAGGGCAGTTCAAGCCAGGTTAGCTCAAACAGGATGATCCTCTTCAACGTATGGGAGCGGCGCTTATTATCGATGCAGGCGGATTTTCTGCCTGGTCAGGTCGCAGCGAAAAGTGCCGCTATCACCGCGAACCGCATACAGGGTTGCTCTGTAAAACGACGATAGCCGTGAACAGTGCAAGTCGCGTAGTTTCCGGTACGCCCACGCCCAGCCGCGTTTGGATACCTTGGCCCTGTCCATGTTTTTACGCCTCCATGATTGGATCCAAAACAATAGCAAATAGCCATTAGCGGGTGATATAAGGACTTGAGTAAAAGTGTGTAAATTTTTCAGGCATCCGTCGGCAAGTCTCATGCGGCTCAAGCCAGCCGGGGCCCCTGTATGTACTTGCGTGTAGCCAGTGGAGCAGGCGCGGAACAGGCTTTTCAGTTATTGAGTCCAACCTGAGCTCCGGGTTATCCCGGGTCTGATCAACAGTTTCCTGCCTGAGCCCCTATTGTGGCCGGAGTAGCCATATCGATGATTTTGGTGGTTGAAGGCATCAGCGCCAGCGGTAAAACCACGTGGTGCACCCGGCATGGAGGGCCGCATGTGATTGCTGAGCACGGCCGTCTTGACGGTGTGCCGGAGCGTGCCAGTGATCCCGTCGCAGCCGCAGTTTTCTGGGCCGAGCGTAACGTCGATCGATGGCAGGCCGCGCTGGCCATGGAAGCCAGGGCTCAATGGGCGGTGTGCGACAGCGACCCGCTCAAGCTTCATTACCTGTGGTGCCTCTGGCAGATCGGTGAGGCCAGCACAAACGACTGGCTAACAGAACTGGACGCCACCCGTGACACTGTCGCACAGGGGCGTATCGGCTTTGCAGACGCTTACATTGTCGGGCGCATAGACCCGCAACTGGCACGGCAGCGAGCCCGTGCAGACTCCACTCGGCGCAGAAGCAATTTCGAGCTGCATGTACGGCTGCAGCAGGCGTTACTGACCTGGTACGCCGCGATCGAGCACGTGCTGCCCGGCAGTGTGCACGTGGGCTTTCCTGCAAAAATGCCCGTTGCGCAACCACGTAATGACAGGTACCCGTTGGCGGCCTTTGACCGGATGATCGCATTGCTGCCCGGTAAGTAATCAGAGCTAACGCAGCAATGCCCAGCACGCCCGCAATGCTGCTCAAGTGTGGGAGCGGGCTTGCTCGCGATGTTCTTGATGGCGCCGCATTTACTCAGCTAATACGCGTCATCGTTGACGACCATCGCGAGCAAGCCCGCTCCCACAAAGGCAGAAATCGTTTAAATGAACAACAATGCCCACCACGCCCGGTCACTTACTCGCGTGCATCAAACGCCGCAGCGTATTTCACTACCCCGACAGGCAGCTCGCCAGTAAAGGACAGGGCCTGGAAGTATTCAGGGGGAACGTCGGGCAACTCAAGGCCGGGGTGGGCTTTAAACCCGAAGCGGCCATAATAGGCAGGGTCGCCCAGCACGACGCAACCCGCTGCGCCCTGTTGCCGCAGCTGTTGCAGTGCGGCCTTCATCAATGCCGAGCCAATGCCCTTGCCCTGACGGTCAGGCCTTACACTGATCGGCCCCAGGCCATACCATCCGGTTACCCTGGACGAAATGCTGACAGGGGAAATGGCGACATGGCCGAGGATTTCGTCATGTTCTGCCGCCACCAGGGAGATGCTCAGTTGCCCGGTGCGCCGCAGTGCATTGACGATGAAATGCTCGGTGTGGCTTGAATACTTTTCGTTCCTGAACGCTGCCTCGGTCAGGCGACTGATGGCTTCGATGTCTTGCGGTCGTTCTTTGCTAATGGTCATGTGCATGTTCAACGTTTCGATGCCCATAAATACCTCGGGTGGAGTCGGCAAGTGGCTGCCAGCGCATTGTGCATGCGTTCGTTGGCCCGTGCTGAGTGTGAGCAGCTTCGCTGCCTTCGGTGGGTTTCTATGAACGGTATGGCTTTAAGTGTTCAGGGGACGTGGACGAGTCGGCGGGGCTGGTGTACCAGCCGATGGAAAAGACCATGCCGACACCGCCCGCGTCTGCGCCGCAGGCAGGTTGATTGCAGCAGCTACCGGCCGGGGTTTGTATGAACTTACGGCGAGTGGCGAAAGCGCCCTGGGCGAGCTTGGCCTTGAGCCGCAAATGGGTAGTCCAGGACCTCGACAGCCGGGCGCTTGCAGTGACGCCCAAGGGGCGTAAAGCACTGGCTGGCCAATTTGGTTTGCAGTCTGAAATCCACGATGATGCACTATCAGCCGCACAGGGCAGGGCTGTTAACGCCATTCATGGGGTGTTCTGACTTTTGTCCGTGGGAGCTTGACTGCGTCCCGGTTTTTTCCTGTCGAGGCTGCGTGGCCTGACAGAGGCCAGTTTTTTCTGAAAGGCAGGGCATTCAATATGACGGGGAGCGGGGCAGGCTGCTGCTCGCCTGAGCTCGTCGCGAATTGTACTCAAGCGCTGGATGGTGCGATCAAGTTCGTCAGCCTTTTCTGCCAGGCGCTGGTGATCAATTTCAGGCTGACCGTCCGCCTTCAGCATGGCGGCGATATCGTCCAGTGAAAACCCCGAACACTGCCCCAGCGCGATCAATGAAAGGCGCTGGAGTACATCCGCACTGAACACACGGCTCAGGCCCCGACGGCCTGTCGAGCGGATCAGCCCTTTTTCTTCGTAGTAGCGCAGGGTTGAGGGCGGCAGGCCGCAGCGCCGTGCCACTTCACCGATCTCCATTTCTTTCATGCTTGACCTCAAGTCGACTTGAACTTGCAGACTGCTCTGACCAGGCCGACAAAACAGGCTTAATGCAGAGGGTACAACATGCAAACAAGTGAGATGGTACTGCGTATTCTGTTGGTTGGCGTGGGGGCCACCTTGATCATGGACGCAGGCGCTTTAATTCGTGCACGGGTCTTTGGTATCCCGTCCCTTGACTATGGGCTCGTCGGTCGTTGGCTGGGCCTCATGCGCCAGGGGCAGTTTCAGCATACCTCGATTGTGGCTGCGCCGCGTGTCAGGCATGAGCGTCTGATCGGCTGGGTTTTTCATTACCTGACGGGCATTGTCTTCGCGTTGCTGCTGGTTGTACTCACGGGTGTGGAGTGGTTGTTCCATCCCACGCTGATGCCTGCATTGGCCGCTGGCTTGATCAGTATGGCGGCACCGTTTTTTATCTTGCAGCCCGCCTTCGGCTTCGGCATCGCTGCATCGAAGACGGCGGCTCCTTACGTGGCAAGGCGCCGAACCCTGATCACCCATGTGACGTTTGGCCTGGGGCTCTATGTCGCCGGGTGGCTGGTACTGCTGCTCTATCCGACGCCGCATGCCTGAGGCGTTGCCCCGACCCGGCAGCGATGCGCCCATGAGGTACACAGCCACCTGAGCTGCCCAATACTGGCGCATCCGCTTTGCACCAAAAACAGACCTGCCCGACCTAAGTAGAAGCATTTGGCCGTGTCTGTTTGACGATCTTTTCTCTGGTTGCGGTTTTTTCTCCCTTCGTTAATTCATGGCATAGCGCTTGCTCTGGGACATCACCGGGCGCAGACATTTCTGTGGTCGGGCGATGCCGCATGCCGGGTTGTTCGTCAGTCATTGCCTGCGTATTTCCCTTCGATGCAAAGGACTGGTCATGCAAGAGAAAGCAATGGTTGTGAGCCGACGCAAAGTACTCAACTGGATCGGCGTGACAGCAGGCGCCGCTGCGATGTATCAGGCGATGAGCTCATTGGGCTTTGCCGCAGAATCAAATTACCAGCGTGACTTCGCCTTGAGCGGCGCACCGAAAGGCACCCGCGTACTGATCCTCGGGGCCGGGCTGGCCGGCATGACCGCCGCCTACGAACTGCGCAAGGCCGGCTACCAGGTCAAGGTGCTGGAGTTCAATGCCAAACCCGGTGGGCGTTGCTGGACGTTGCGTGGCGGTGACCGCTTCACCGAGCTGGGCGGCGCTACCCAGCATTGCGAATTCGACAAGGGCCTGTACCTCAACCCCGGCCCTTGGCGCATCCCGTACCACCACCATGCGGTGCTCGACTACTGCCACAAATTCGGCGTCGCACTGGAGCCCTTTATTCAGGTCAACTACAACGCAATGGTGCATTCCACCAAGGCGTTTAATGGCAAGCCGCAGCGTTATCGTGAAGTGCAGGCGGACTTTCAGGGGCATGTGGCCGAGTTGTTGAGCAAGGCCGTCAATCAGCACGGCCTGGATCAGGCACTGACCCGGGAAGACCGCGAACGCCTGCTGGAAGTGATGCGCAAATGGGGGGCGCTCGATAGCAGCAACGCCTACAAGAAATCCCTCGAAACCAGCATGCGCCGTGGCTTTGCCGTGGACGATGGTGGTGGCCTGATGCCCGAGGCGGTGGCGTCCGAGCCGATCGACTGCAAGGCGCTGCTGGATTCGAATCTGTGGCAAAGCATCGCCAGCGGCCAGGAATATGAATTCCAGAGCAGCATTTTCCAGCCCGTAGGCGGTATGGACATGATTGCCCAGGCCTTCCAGAAGCAGGTCAATGACCTGATCCATTACAACGCCAAGGTCACGCGCATCCAGCAAAACGACAAAGGCGTGACCGTGACCTATCAAAACAGCGACGGTAGCGGCAGGGCACAACAGGAGCAGGCCGACTGGTGCGTGTGCACATTGCCGCTGTCGATCCTCGGGCAACTGCCGGTTGATGTCAGTGCACCGATGATGAGCGCGATCCGCGCCGTGCCCTACGAGTCTTCGATCAAGGTCGGACTGCAATTCAAGCGCCGTTTTTGGGAGCAGGATGAGCATATCTACGGCGGCATCAGCTACACCGATACGCCGATCAGCAAAATCAGCTACCCGAGCACCGACTACGGCAAGCAGGGCAAGGGCGTATTGCTCGGTGCCTATATCTGGGGGCCGAACGCTTATGAATTCACCGCCATGAGCCCGCAAATGCGCGTGCAGAAAGCCGTTGAGTACGGTGCCCAGGTTCACCCCCAATACCCGGCAGAGTTCGAAAACGGCATTGCCGTTGGCTGGCACCGCGTGCCCTGGACCAACGGTTGCTATGGCCTGTGGACCCCTGAAACCCGCCAGCAGCATTACAAGAACCTGTGCCAGATTGACGGTCGCATTGTCCTTGCCGGTGAGCATGCTTCCTATATCCCGGCCTGGATGGAGGGCGCGATCCTGTCCTCCCAGGATGCGATCAAGCGTCTGCATACCCATATTATTGCCAGCGCGAAAGCGGCCTGAGCCAGGAGTTAGCCATGAGAATGACTTTAACCACCGCTACCCTGGCAGGCCTGCTGGTCAGTGCCACTGCCTTTGCTGAAAATGCGCCGATGCTGTCCACCTCCGGCAAGTTCGATCAGGCCAGCGGCGAAGCTCTGTTCAATCAGGTCTGCCAGGGCTGCCATATGGCTGAAGGCCAGGGCTCCCACGGGGCGGGCGCCTACCCGGCGCTGGCTGCCAACCAGAAACTGGGGGCCAAGGTGTACCCGGTGTATATGGTGACATCAGGGCAGGGCGGTATGCCGGGTTTCAAGAAGTACATGGATGACCAGCAGATAGCCTCGGTGGTCAACTATGTACGGACTCATTTTGGCAATCACTATGCTGACTCCGTGACAGTGGAGGATGTTCAGGCGGTCACCCGACGCTGACAAGCAACCATGGACTGCGCGCTTTTTTCATGACCCTCAAGGAATACAAAAATGTCTAAAAAATTGATCCCCGCTTTTGTGTTGACCTCGGTGCTGGCCGGCCTGATGACTACCCAGGTCAACGCCGCAGAAGTGATCCGTCACAAGCTGCCCAACTCGGACTTCCCGATCTCTCTGGCCGTGGAAATTCCACCGGGTGTCACCGTGGTCAACCTCAGTGGCGTGGTGCCGCCTATTGCCGACAGCAAGGCCGATCCCAAGACCCTGGCGGCCTATGGCGACACCGAAGTGCAGACGGTCAACGTGCTGAAAAATATCGAGGCTACCCTCAAAAGCCTGGGCCTGAGCATGGGCGATGTGATCAAGATGCAGGTGTATCTGGTGGGCACGCCGGAAACCGGCAAAATGGATTTCGCCGGATTTATGAAGGGCTATACCCAGTTCTTCGGCACCAAGGCCCAGCCCAAGCTGCCAACCCGCTCGGCGTTCCAGGTAGCCGGCCTGGCCAACCCCAACTACCTGGTAGAGATCGAGGTGACGGCCGCCCGACCTTAACACCGGGCCAAGGGGCAGGCGCGAGCGCGCCTGCCTGTCAGGCTAGAAGCTGACTTCTCCAGTCAGGCGCAGCGTCCTTCCTTCTCCCCAACTCACACGTCGGGTGTTGCCGCCCGAAGCCACAAAGTAGCTGCGATCGGTCAGGTTGCTGGCGTTGAGCTGCAGTGAGGTTTCCTTGCCCAGCAGATGGCTGGTCTTCCAGGATGCAAAAGCATCCACCGTGGTGTAGTCCGGCAGCTCGAAAGAGTTGCTGATATCCCCTGCGCGCTTGCCCACATAGCGGGCCCCGGAGCCCAGGCGCAAGCGGCCGGCGAAAATATCGGCCGGTACTTCATAGGTCAGGTAAGCCCCGCCCACATGACGGGCCACGTTGAACAGGCGGTTGCCCTCGGTTTGCCGGGTGTCCTTTTTGATCCGTGCATCGGTGTAGGCGTAGTTGGCGATGACGCTCCACTGCGCGTTCAGGCGTCCGCTCATGCTCCATTCCAGACCGTTTGACTGCACTTCACCGGCAATGCGCTGGATCATATTGCCGAACGCGTCGAGCTCGCCGGTGTTCTGCTGTACGTTCTTTTTCAGGATGTCGTACACCGCCAACTGGCTGGTCCAGTCGCCGTTGTCATACTTCATGCCGACTTCGTACTGGCGGCCGGTTTCAGACTTGTAGGTGCCTTCGAACGTGGTGCCGGTTTCCATCTCATTGGGTGCGAATGACTGGCTGTAGTTGCCATACAGCGAGAGGTCGTCACGCATCTGATACACCAGCCCCAGGAAGGGCAAAAGCCTGGATTCGCCCTCATCGGTGGTTTGCTTGAAGTCCAGGCCCGCGCCAGAGTCGATCGAGTAATGCTGATAGCGCAGGCCCGGGGCCAGAATCCATTTTTCGCCCAGGTGGATAGTGTCTTTGACGTACAGCGACTGGCCCTTGATATGGCTTTTGCCGTTGGTGTTGGACGGGTTCACCTTACCCACCGGCGGCAGCAGGCCATACTGCGGGTCGGCCGGGTAGAAACCGCCGACATTGCTGCTTTGCAGGAAGTCGCCGTTGGCTTCGCGGCGGGTTTCATAGTCGACACCCGTGACCAGGTCGTGATCGATACCGAGCCAGGTCTTGTTACCAATCCAGTCCAGCGACAGGTAAGCGTTCTCCCGGTTGGCGCCCACGTTACGACGAAACCGCCGGGTCAGCTCGCCTGTTGCCGGGCGATATTCACTGGGGTCGGCCTGGTAGTCGTTGTAATGGTCATACACCCAGCCCGTGGTCAGGCGCACCCTTGAAGTGGGGTCGAGGCGGTACTCGGTGGTGGTGTTGAGCGACTGACGCTGGCCTTGGGCGCGGGTCCATTTTTCGTCCAGGCGTTTGTCGCGGCTGCCCACATGATGGCCGTTGTAGAACAGCGCGCCACGGTCCAGGGTATTGCTGTAGTCGTTGTATTCATAAGCGGCGAGAAACGACAGATCGTCAGACTCGTAGGACAGCGAAGGGGCGACCAGTTTCGACTTGTTCTGACCAAAGTTGCGCCAGTAATCCTCGTCGCGGTTTTGCCCGATCAATCGAAAGGCGAACCCGCTGTCACCCAGCGGCCCGGTGACATCGAACCAGCCATCGCCACCGCCCTGATCGCTCAGGGTGCCGCCCAGTGTGCTGTTCCATTGGTACTGCGGTTTTTTCGTGATCACGTTGATCACTCCGCCGGGTTCCTGCATGCCGTAGAGCAGTGAAGCAGGGCCCTTGAGCATCTCCACGCGCTCGGTGGTGACACGTTGAAAGTTGCGGCCGATGGGCATGCGTACACCATCGCGCAACACGCCGCCATCATCGGAATTACCGAATCCGCGCTTGATAAAACTGTCCTGGGTGCCGCCGAAGTTATTGCTGACCACCACCCCGGGCATGAACTTGATCACGTCTTCGAGGGTTTGCGGTGCTTGATCCTTGAGTTGCTGACGGGTCACTGTATCGACCACTTGCGACTGCTGCAGAAAGGGCGTTTCAGTCTTGTCAGCCGTCGAGCTGTAGCCCGCACGGTAGTCCGTATCGTCTTCGGCAGATTGCACGCCGTCGACCTGAATACTGGGCAGTTGCATGGGCGCGTTTTCACCCGCAAGCACCGTGCAACTGATCACCAGGCCGGTACATACACCCAGTGGCACAAAGCCTGCCCGTTTGAATCCATGCTTCCTTTGCAACATCCGTAACACTCCACACCAATGACGGCAGATAACTGAACGCGCTGCCGAGAACCGGGCAATAAACGGTGCGAAGTTGTTGATACTTCGCTGTTCAGTGCGTGGGTTGAAACGGCTATGACGCGCGTTTCAGACTCGGCAGCGGGGCTGAATCGTATCAGCAGCAGGAATGTTTATCATTTACTTTGGTGTTGCAGGCAGCGCACTACCACCAGTACTTGGGGTAACTGCCGCGGTGGCGTGTGTTATTCAGGCACCAGGCAACCACCACGATCACAATGGAGCCCGCCAGCACCGGGGTCAGCAGAAAAGACAGCGGCGCGCCGGTCATCAGCACCACAATCGGGTTGGCCCCTGCCGGGGCATGCAGGGTACGGGACTGTTGCATGGCAACCAGAGCCAGCCCGACGGCCAATGCGCAGGCCCACCACGAATTGCCCAGGGTATGCAAAATAATCAGTCCGACCAGGGTGGATATGACATGCCCGCCGATGATGCTGCGTGGTTGAGCCAGCGGCGAGTCGGGGACGCCAAAGGCCAATACGCAACTGGCCCCCATTGAAGCCATAAGCCATGGAGTGCCTGACAGGTTGCTCAGCCAGCCAGTAGCACCAATGGCGATGACTGCACCCATAAACGATGTCAGCGTAAAACGCAGGGAGGGTGCGGCTGGCGCACCGGATGTGAGCAGGCGACGTGCAGACATGGGAGTACTCGCGACGGGGGATGTGACAAAAGGATACCGATCGGTATCCCTGCAAGTCAACCGATCGGTATACACTGTGTTGCATTCCACAGGAGGCCAGTACCCATGAGTACGTCTGATGCAATCACCCGCGCCGCCCTGCGCCTGTTCTATCGACAGGGTTTTCACGCCACCGGGGTGGAGCAGTTGAGCCAGGAGGCAGGCGTTACCAAGAAGACGCTGTACCGGCATTTTTCCAGCAAGGACCATCTGGTCGAGGCAGCTCTGGAACTCCGCCACAACGAGTTCATGGCGAAAGTGCGAGCGGCAGTGGATGCGGTTGCGGTCTCACAGCGCCCGGCTGGCTACCTTGATTTCATAGCATCCTGGGTTCAGGAAGCGGATTTTTACGGCTGTGCCTTTATCAATGCATCCGCTGAATATGCCAGTCTGTCAGAGCAGCCGCACAGGCTGGCGCACCAGCACAAGCAGGCCCTTCAGGCCTATCTTGAGGAAATATGTGCGCAAGCGGGCTATATGAATCCGCGCGTGGCAGCCATGCAGTTACTGCTGATCGGCGAGGGCCTGATCGTGTCCTGCCAGGTCAATGGTGCGTGCCCTGAGCTGATCATGGCGGGCAAGGAGATGCTGGTTTTGCTCAGTGCTCAACGGGCTGCTGACCCGGCGCAAAGAGTTCATCCAGCAAGCTGAACACGGCGCTTTTCACTGCGCTGTTGAGCTCGGTCCATGCCAGCCCGGTCGTTGCCCGGTAGCCCTGCAGTTCCAGCGGCCTGGAGATGACATTGGCAGGTAATGCGCGGCCGGCATTGGCCGGCAGCAAACCGACCCCCAACCCGGCAGAGACCAGCGCCAGCATGGTGGTGAACTCGCCCAGCTCGGTTGCGTTTTGCAGATGCGCACCCCGGTGGGTGAGCGCCTGCATCACTTCGTCGTAAAAACCGGGGGCGTAGCGCCGGGCCAGGATAAACACCGGCAGCTGGCTCAGGTCGGTTGGGTGCAGGCTGGTGCAGGCCACCAGCGGATGGTCGCCGGGCAGGGCGACAATAAAGCTTTCCTGCAGCACTTCGCGGGTCTGGATGCCCGGGATGGTGGCCGGCAGACGCATCAGTCCGAAATCAAGCTGGCCGTTTTTCAGTGCTACGGCCTGATCCGGGCCCGGCATGTCCTTGAGTTCCAGTTCGATGCGCGGGAAGCGGGCATGCAGCGAGCGGATCAGCCTTGGCAGCAATTGGGGCAGTACCGAGGATACAAAACCAAAGCGTACCCGGCCGATTTCGCCGCGCCCGCACGCCCTGGCTACATCCGCGGCATGGGCCGACTGGTAGAGCGTGGCCCTGGCTTCGGGCAGGAAGAGAGTGCCCACTTCGGTCAATGCCACCGAGTGCCGGTTACGCTCGAACAAACGCACCCCCAGCTCTTCTTCAAGCATTTTGATCTGCATGCTCAGGGCCGGTTGCACGATGGACAGCCGTTGCGCGGCGCGGCCGAAGTGCAGCTCTTCGGCCAGGGTCACAAATGATCGCAGGTGTTTGATTTCCACAGAGCACTCCAGGCTATGCAACGACGTCATGGCGAAGCGCATGGTAATGGATCACGGGCAGTTTTAGCCAAGCACGACAATGTGCTGCTGCGCAAAAAGACGCGCACGGCGCGAGCGGACGTTGGACAATAGGTGTTTTAACTCAAGCGAGTGATCACTTATGTCGCAACACGACCTGACTTTCATCCCTGATCCTGATGCGGACTCCATCTCTTCGGATGTTGCCGGCTTTGCGGGTTTGCTGGTTTCGACGCAGATTCCAACCCGTGCGGATGGCAGCCTGGAACTGGGCGGGATTGTCGAGCAGAGCGAGTGCACATTGCAGGCGCTCAAGCTGGCGCTGGAGAAGGCGGGCAGCTCGATGGAGCGGGTGTTGCACCTGACCATTTACCTGACCGATATGGCTGATCGGGCAGCGTTCAATGAAGTGTACAAGCGATTTTTTGCCAAGCCTTGGCCGGTGCGGGCAGCTGTGGGCGTGGCCGAGCTGGCCGTTGCGGGGATGCGGGTTGAAGTGACGGCCATGGCGGCCAAGGGCTGATAACAAGGCGAAGGGGTTGAAAGCCCCTCGCCCTGACCCTCTCCCATAGGGCGAGGGTCAAACCCAGTGCACAGGCGAGTCGAGGTAAAGGTGTGTTTGCTTTTGTGCCACAAAGGGGCTGTCGAGCGTGCCCAGTGCTATGGAAATCCAGTCGGCAAATTCACCTTCGCTGCGTGACCAGAACAGGGTCGAACCGCACTGAGAGCAGAACTCGCGCAGCACTGACGGCGAAGAAGAGTAGGCCGTGATCCTGTCCGCCCCTTGGACTATCCGCAATGCGCTGCGCGCAATGCTGGCATAGGAAGCAAATGCTGCGCCATGGCCTTTGCGGCACTGTCCGCAATGGCAATGACTCACTGCTTTTGGCGTTGTGAGCAGTTCATAACGGACCGCTGCACACAGGCAGCTTCCTTGATATCGCCCTGTCATGGGTCGTCCCTGTGTTTGAGCAAATGCTGACTTTAGCACCTCGATGCAATCCGTTGGGTGTCACTGTTAGAGAGGCGGACGTCCGGATTTTGACGCCAAAAATGCCACATAAAATGGTAATTTGGCCATTGCTTTGCTATCAGGCTATGATCAAGGCGATTTTCAAATCGGACACCCTGAGCTATGGCCGTTGACCTGCAGGCGCTCTATCCCAAACTGATCCACCTGATGCTGGACACGGTGTTTGTGGTCGACAGGGACAACCGGATTGCCTTTGTCAGTGATGCCTGCCAGACCCTGCTCGGCTACCGTGCCGACGAGCTTACGGGGACCCTGATCACGGACTATATACACCCTGAAGACCTGGCGATTTCACGGGCCTCCATTGTTCGGGTCATGAATGGCCAGGCCCATGTCGATTTTCGCAACCGTTATGTGCGCAAGGATGGCGCTGTCGTGCATATCCTCTGGGCTGCCTTCTGGTCTGAGGATGTCGGTGCGCGGATCGGGGTTGCGCGGGACGTGACAGCCTTGAGGGCGGCCGAGGACGAATTGCGTTTTCTGGCCCATCACGACCCGCTGACCAAACTGACTAACCGCTCGCTGTTCAATGACCGCCTGGAATCTGCCCTGCGTGCGGCACATCGGCGCCAAGGCACCCTGGCCCTGCTGTTTGTGGATATGAATGACTTCAAGGACATCAATGATGTCTATGGGCATGCCATGGGCGATCGCGTGTTGTGCATGGCTGCGCAACGCCTGCACCGTTGTGTGCGCGAATCGGACACGGTGGCGCGCATGGGCGGTGATGAGTTCACCGTGCTGTTGACCGATATCCAGTCCGCGGACGACGTGGCCTGGAAAATCGAACAGATTACTGCGGCGATGGCCGAGCCGCTCGGGGCTGAATTCGGCGGGATCAAAATGCCGTCTTGCAGTATTGGCATGGCCTTTTACCCCGTGGACGGAGAGGATGCCGATACGTTGCTCAGCCATGCCGATGGCGACATGTACCGGATAAAAAGGCACGGTTCCAGAGCCGGGTAACAAGGGGGAGGGTACCTGCGTCAAAATGGCCTGACAAATCCCGGGCCGCGCTCTTCAACTTGTACCTGTCTGCGGCTACTATGCGCGCCCTGATTCTGCCTGGTCGATGCTTGTCTTGAGCCCTGCCTGTCACTCGCGGCCACGTCCGTGGCGTCGAGGATGCACAATCACACACCCCGGTTTTTCTGTCTCGCCCCGGCCTTTGCCGGCAGGTGCCGCTGTGCTTTTGCCCGAGCGGGTTATCCATTGATCAATGAGGTCTTGAGTCAATCATGTCTGTCCAATTGCTGGCGATGGCGCTGGCGCCGTTACTTGGGCTGTTTATCATCAGTATCGGCAACGGCATGCTTGCCTCGTTGACCACACTGCGCCTGGACACCATGGGCCAGTCGGCGACCATGGTCGGTATTGTGTCTTCCGCTTATTTTATCGGGCTGACCCTGGGCTCGATCTTCAATGACCGGCTGATCGTACGCATCGGTCATATCCGCGCCTACAGCTGCTTCGCGGCATTGATTGCCACCTCGATCCTGTTCCAGGGCATGTCATCCGAGCCCTGGACATGGTTTGTCCTGCGCCTGGTCAACGGTTGGGCCAGCGTCGGCGTATTCCTGGTGGTGGAAAGCTGGTTGTTGATGGCCGCCGACCCCAAGATTCGCGGGCGCCTGCTGGCTTTGTACATGATTGCCCTCTACGGTGCGGGGTTGCTGGGGCAGGTCAACCTGGGCGCCATTGCCCTGACCGGTGACACGGTGCCCTTTATGATCGCCGCCATATTGGCCTCGCTATCGTTGTTGCCCATTGTCATGTTGCCGCGGGCAACCCCGATTGTTGAGCGCGCAGAACCGCTGATGCCCTTGCAGTTGCTGCGTGCCACGCCCACCGGGGTGATTGGCTGTTTTGGTTCGGGTATTGCCATTGCCGCGGTGTATGCGTTGCTGCCCTTGTACCTGCAACGTATCGGCCTGGACGTGACCGAGGTCGGGCATATGATGGCCTGGGTGATTCTTGGCGCCATGCTGTTGCAGTACCCGGTCGGGCGCTGGTCGGACCATCAGGACCGGCATCTGGTATTGATCGTGCTGGGCGCTGCCTGCGCAGTGCTGTCATTGATCATCCTGATGCTGCCAGCGGGTTCGCCGTTACTGGTAGTGGCGTTTTTTCTGCTGGGGGGCGGTATCTTCGCGATTTACCCGGTGGCGGTCAGCCATGCGGCGGATCGGGCATCGTCGGGGGCGATTGTGAGCATGATCCAGGGCCTGTTGCTGATCAACTCCCTGGGCTGTGCCATCAGCCCGCTGGTGATTTCGCCGCTGATGACCCGGGTCGGTGAAGCCGGGCTATTCTGGGCCCTGGCCGCGCTGAACCTGGGCCTGGTGCTGCTGTTTGCCTGGCGTCGTGCCAAGGGCTCGGAGCCAGTGACCGCTGCACCCTTTACCGCGGCGGCACAAATGTCGGCCGTCGGGGTCGAGATGCGCGTCACCGAAGACCTGGCCCAGGCGGTGCTGGAGCATGAGCGCGAGGCCGATGGTGAGGTGTCAGACGAGTTGGCTGTTGCTACCGGCAAACCTTGAGGTCAAGGACTGCCGGTGTGGCCGTAGGGGAGGGTGTCGCGGGTGACCGATTCACGGCCCCTGGAATGCGCCCCCGCAGGGGCGCAGCGATCAATTGACCGGCATTTGCGGGCGACGTTTGACGCGACGCTTGATAAAGACGGCAATCACGATCAAGAGCAGTGCCAGCACGCTGAAGAACACCGTGTTGAACCAGGGGAAAGGCTCATCCCGGCTGTTGGTGGCTTCGATCGCGGTGATATTGGGAAATACTGAGAAGATCTTGATACGCCAGCCGTAGTAGCGGATCAGCGCCAGCTGGTTGGCATCGCGGGAGTAACCCTGGGCCTTGGCCTGGATATCGGCAGAGTCGAACTTGAAATACCAGGGGAAGGACCAGCCGGTGTCTTCGTTGCGATAAACCATGACCTCCTTGGTCACCGGGTCTTCAGTGTTGATGAAATACACATCCCGGGTCGGGCCGTCAGCCGGGTTTTCTGCGCTGATCACACCGTTGTGATCCATGCGCTTGACCTCAACCCCCGTGACCATCACCACATCGTGCTGGGGCAGAAAGTAAAACAGCCCCAGCCCCACGGCGCCGACTGCCAGCAGGATGACTCCCAGAATGATGCCTTTGAGCCATTTCATGCAAAAACCACGCACATATCAATTATTCCTGATGACTGTTGATTGAACTTGCGGCGCAGCTTATCGCAGCCTGCCCAAGGGACTACAAGGCCTGCATGCGCTGGCTACATAATTTGTAGCATTTTAGCTGTGCGTTTGCTCGCAGGCCTGCGCACCTCTCTTTGTGGCAGCGAGCCTGCTCGCGATACTGACGACAAGGTCTGTGAGGTAGATCGTGTCGATACCCTCGCGAGCAGGCTCGCTCCCACAGAAAATCAACGGCTGGCCGCTGCCCGGCTGATGCAACGCTGACGGCGTTCATCAACCCGCTGGGCAAACCAGGCGGTGGTCAGGTTGCGGGTGATTTTCGGGCTTTGCAGGGTGATGCCCGGTAATACCGCACGGGGCAGCGGCTTGCCTTGCTGGCGGTCGGCGAGGGCGAACACGTCCTGGTACAGGTCGGTTTCGTTGAAGTCCAGGCTGTCGCCTTTTTCAAGCTGACGGCGGATAGCGTTATTGCTCAGGCCCAGTTGCTTGCCCAGGGCGCGTACAGCCCGCTCGGTGGAGCCAACCGCGTAAGAGCCCGGAATAGTCAGGTCGCCATCCAGTGCCAGCGGTATGCCAGATGCACGGCTGACGGCATTCTGAAAAGCGGCATTGCGGCTGGCGTACCAGCCCGCGTTGAAGTCGGCAAAACGGTACAGCGACTGGTTGTAGTCCACCGGGTAACCGAGCAGATGGGCGATGCCGAAATACATGCCACCGCGGCGGGTGAAGACTTCCTGGCGGATCGAGTGGGCCACCGGGTAGGGATAGTCCCGTGCACGCTTTTCGGCAAAAGCGATGCTGACCTGCATTGGCCCGCCGGTATGCACCGGGTTCAAGCCGCCAAACAAGCTTTTGCCCAGTGGCACCATGCCGATGAAATCATCAAAAATGGCGCTCAACTGGCCCTCGGTGCGGGCCGCATCCAGGCGTTGGTTGTAGGTTTTACCGTCGGGCGAAGTGATGCTCAAGGCACTGCGCACTACAAATTCGGGGATATGCAGCTTGCCGGCGCGGCGGTTGATTTCGCTGCGGGCGATCTTGCCCAGGCCCGGTACCGGCGGGTCGGCCTGAAAGGTCGACTCCTGCTCGGTCACAGCCAGCACGGAACAGAGGTTTTCATCGGTGGCCGCCAGGCCCTGGGCAGTGAATGCGACCTGGATATCCGTTGCCCAGCCGGTGCGGTCTGCAACTTTGGCCGGGAGCAGTTGCACAATGCGGGCGCGGGTCTGGTCGGGAGTCCGGCTTGGCAGTGTTTGTGTGCTCTGACTGCTGCAACCTGCCAGTACCATTAGCGGAATAATCGGTAAACAACACCTGAAAAATCGATTCACCAGCATTTAACTCCCTATTAGTGCGCAACCTGCAGTCGCGCTCAATCGTCGCGTGTAAGCACTTCCAGCAGTTCGATCTCAAACCGCAGGTTGGAGTTCGGTGTGATATGCGCGCCCATGCTTCTTTCACCATAGGCCAGGTGCGCGGGTACCTGCAGTGCGCGCTTGCCGCCGACCTGCATGCCCATCAGGCCGATGTCCCAGCCCTTGATCACTCGCCCGGTGCCGATCACGCACTGGAACGGCTTGCCGCGCTGATGTGAAGAGTCGAATACCGTGCCGTCTTCGAGCCAGCCGGTGTAGTGCGTGGTAATCAGGGCACCTTTGACCACCGCTTTACCGTCGCCGGGTAACAGGTCAGTGATGTGCAGTTCGTCAGTCATGGCGATAAGGCTCAAAAAAGTAGGATGAAGGATTGTACAGGGCAGGGGGATTTCTTGATCCAAAGGCATTGTTACATTTTGTATTAATTATTTTATGTGGGAAAAGGCTCTAAAACAAAGGGATTGCGGAACTTGCAAATGAGTATTGCTGTCATTTGCGCTTTACTCTCAAATGAGAGTCCCTATCATCGCAGCCCTGGCAGTGCCGGGGAAAGCTAAACACGTAGGTCCTTTCGAGGTCGTGCGTCAGCAATTACCAGCCTTTGGCCTGCTGAGCACACTCCATTGTTAAGGGATCAACTGGACATGTCGTCTCGATTCAACCGCAGTCATCTTTCACTGGCTCTCATGGCCGCTCTGGCTTCGCCCACCCTGCTTGCCGACGCACTTGAGCGTGAGCGTGACGAAGTACCGGTAGAGGCCACCGATTTGCCGGTGGATGGCACCCGCCAGGCGTTGCAACTCGAAGAAACCCGTGTATTGGGCACTGCTGCCCAGGAGCTGAAGCAGGCACCCGGCGTGTCGATCATCACCGCCGAAGACATCAAGAAACGCCCGCCGGCCAATGACCTGTCCGACATCATTCGTCGCGAACCCGGGGTCAACCTCACCGGTAACAGTTCCAGCGGCGCCCGCGGCAATAACCGGCAGATCGACCTGCGTGGCATGGGCCCGGAAAACACCCTGATCCTCATCGACGGCAAGCCGTCTTCTTCGCGCAACGCCCAGCGCTATGGCTGGAGCGGCGACCGTGATACCCGCGGCGAAACCAACTGGGTACCGGCCGAAGAAGTCGAGCGCATCGAGATCCTGCGCGGCCCGGCAGCGGCGCGCTACGGTTCAGGGGCAATGGGCGGGGTGGTCAATATCATCACCAAGCGTCCATCGGACAAGCTAAAAGGCTCGTTGACCGCCTATTACCTGGCGCCGGAAGACGACGCCGAAGGTGTCAGCAAACGCACCAACTTCAACCTCAGCGGGCCGATCACGGATGATCTGGTGTTTCGTGTGTATGGCGGCCTGAACAAGACCGATGCTGACGATCCGGGCATCAATACCGCTGCCCAGGCCTCCCCCGACAGCGTCGTGGCGGGCCGCGAAGGCGTGCGCAACAAAGACATCAACGGCCTGCTCAGCTGGCAATTCACCCCTGAGCAGAGCCTGGACCTGGAAGCCAGTTACAGCCGCCAGGGCAATATTTTTGCCGGCGACACCATGCTCAACAGCGGGGGTGACTTCGTCAACAGCCTGACCGGCAAAGAGACCAGCGTGCTACAGCGGAGCACCTTTTCGGCTACCCACAATGGTTCGTTTGACTGGGGCTCGACTTCGGCCTCGCTGACCCACGACCTGACCCGCAACGCGCGTCTCAACGAAGGCCTGGCCGGTTATGGTGAAGGTGCACCTTCTGCCAGCGCCGGCAGTTTTGAATCGCGTCTGCGCAATACCCGCGCTACAGGTGAGGTCAATCTGCCGCTGAACATGGGCACCGCCCAGGTACTGACTCTGGGTGGTGAATACCTCTACGAGTCGCTCAATGACCCGGGCTCGTTGCGTCCGCAAAGCTGGGATCCGGGGGCTGACGGTACACCCGGCCTGCCGGGTACGGACCGTACGCAAACCAAAACCACGGCCAACAGCTATGCGTTCTACGTCGAAGACAATATCGAAGTCGGCGCCAAAACCATCGTTACCCCCGGCGTGCGCTTCGATCACCACAGCGAATTTGGCGGCAACTGGAGCCCGAGCCTCAACGCCTCGCATCAGCTCACCGATGAGTTGAGCATCAAGGGCGGTATTGCCCGGGCCTACAAGACCCCGAACCTGTACCAGTCCAACCCCAACTACCTGCTGTACAGCCGCGGTGGTGGCTGCAGCTCGGTTGAAGTGAATATCGGTGGCTGCTACCTGGTGGGTAACCCGGATCTCAAACCGGAAATCAGCGTCAACAAAGAGATCGGTCTGGCGTTCGACAAGGGCACCTGGCGCACCAGTGCCACCTATTTCCGCAACGACTACCAGAACAAGATCAATGCCAGCAACGAATCGGCATTCCGCCTGCCCAACGGCCGTCGCGTGCTGCAATGGGAAAACAGCGGCAAGGCCATCGTCCAGGGGGTGGAAGGCAACCTGTTTGTCAGCTTGCGTGAGGATCTGGACTGGAACACCAACCTGACCTACATGATCGAAAGCAAGGACAAGGAAACCGGCGACCCGCTGAGCATCATTCCCAAGTACACCGTCAACACCATGCTCGACTGGTACGCCACCGAAAAACTGTCGTTCCAGGTCAGCGGGACTTACTACGGCAAGCAGGAAGCGCCCAAGCGCAACAACCGCGCCAATGAAGCACTGGACAAGTCGGTGCAGCAGCCCGTCGATCCTTATGGTCTGGTGGGCTTGAGCAGCGGCTATGAGTTCAACAAAAACTTCAGTGTGCGGGTGGGCATCAACAACCTGTTAGACAAGCAACTGTACCGCAAGGGCAACTCGGACGAGGCGGGCGCGCAAACCTACAACGAGGCAGGCCGTGCGTACTTTGCGTCTGTGACCAGTTCGTTCTGACAACACCGCGGCCCATGCAGGCGCGACATCCGTGAAAACGGGTGTCGCGCCGTTGTCGCATCTGGCGCAGGCAAAAACCGGAGCTCGATAGAGGATTGAACACATGAAACTTGCAACGTCGGCCTGGGCGCCGATCGTGTCTCGCACACTGGCAGCACTGGTTGGTGGTTATGTCTTTACCTATGCCTTTACTGCGGCATTGGCGCGGCTGCTGCCGCTGGACAATGTAGACGCGATGATCGTCGCCAGCCTGCTGTCGTTTGTGATCTACACCTTCGCCATTTTGTGGGCATTTGCTGCCCGCCACCAGTGGTCGGCCTGGATGGGCGCGGTGCTCGCCGTGCCCCTGGCCGCCATCGGTTTTTGGCCGCAACTGCTGGAGCGACTGGGATGAAACAGACCCTGACCCAATCCATGGCCTGGCTGCACACCTGGGGTGGCCTGATCGTCGGCTGGTTGTTGTTCGTGATCTTTTTGACCGGCAGCCTGGCCGTGTTCGATCAGGAGATCGACAACTGGATGACCCCCGAGCTGCCGGCCCACCACCTGACCGATGAGCAGGCCGCGCAACGCGCACTGAGCTACTTGCAGACGCACAAGGCTGACGCAAAACAGTGGGGTATCAGCCTGCCCTATGAGCGCTCGCCGCAATTGCAGGCCTCCACCGGCGGGCGCCGTGATGGCGTGTCGGTGACCCTGGACCCGGATACCGGCGAGGTGATGCCGGTTCGCGAAACGGTAGGAGGGCGGTTTTTCTTTCTGTTCCACTTCACCCTGCACATGCCGCGCATGATCGGCATTTACCTGGTGGGTGCGCTGGCCATGGGCATGCTCGCGGCTTTGGTCAGCGGCATCGTGATCCACAAGAAGTTCTTCAAGGAATTCTTCACCTTTCGTCCCGCCAAAGGTCAGCGCTCGTGGCTTGACGCGCACAACGCCAGTGCCGTGCTGTTGCTGCCTTTTCACTTGATGATCACCTACACCGGGCTGGCGATTTTTCTGGTGATCTATATGCCTGCGGCCATGGATGCATTGTTCGATGGTGACCGCGAGGCCTTTTTCAAGGCGCAGGACAAGGCGCCGGCCAGCGTTGCCGTACAGCGCCCGGCAACCGCAGAGCCTGCACCGCTGGTGGCCCTGGGGCCGTTGCTGAGCCAGGCCCGGGCTGTCATGGGGCCGTTGGGCGGGATCAGCATCAGCAACCCCGGCATGAGCAATGCCGAAATCCAGATTCGTCCGATCCTGGGCAATCGCATTGCCCTGACCAAGGGCCAGGGCATGCGCTTTGACGGCGTCACCGGCGAGCAGTTGGCCGGCCCCACTGAAATGCGCCCAACGGTGCTGACCCATCGGGTGATTTCCGGGCTGCACTTTGCCCAGTTCGGCGGTTACCCGATGCGCTGGCTGTACTTTATTTGCGGGCTGATCAGCAGCGCCATGATCGCCAGCGGGCTGGTGCTGTTCACCGTCAAGCGGCGGCGCAAGTACGCCAGCGAAGGTCGGGTTGCCCAGGTGCTTTACCGTTTAGTCGAGGCGATCAATGTCACCGTTATGGCGGGCTTGAGCCTGGCTTGTATCAGCCTGTTGTGGGGCAACCGGCTGTTGCCGTCGGGGATGACCGAACGGGCGGATGCTGAATTGAATGTGTTCTTTGGCATGTGGGCGTTGAGCTTTGCCCATGCCTTGCTGCGCCCGCGCATGCAGGCCTGGCGCGAGCAACTCGGGTTGGCGGGAGGGTTGTGCCTGGCCTTGCCGTTGTTGAGTGTCTTCACCGTCAACCGGCCTTGGGCACTGCACAGCTGCATGGGCGTCGAGCTGACTGCTATGGCCCTGGGCGCTTTGTTGCTGTGGGCCTGCTGGAAAGTCTCGCAACCGGCGGTTGAGCGGGTGCCACGTAAAAAAACCGCCGTCATGGCCGAGGTAAATTGAGATGCTGGCTGATTATTTTGCTGCACTGGCGTTCGCTTACATCGGCATGCTTACCTTGTGCCAGGGGTTGGAGCGTCATTACAAACAGGTGTGGGGAAAGCCGCCTGCGGCCCGCTTGCGCCGTGTGCTACGGGTTGCCGGTTGGCTAAGCCTGGGGCTGAGTTTCTGGTTTTGCGGGTTGGCCTGGGGCTGGGCGATGGGGCCGGTGGGCTGGTTTGGCATGATCTCGTTGAGCGGTTTTAGCCTGCTGATGCTGTTGCCGTATCGGCCGCGACTGGCCGTGTGGCTGCCAATGGGCTTTGTGCCGGTTTGGGCGGTGATCGCAACCTTGCACTGATCGTTGTGGGAGCGGGCCTGCCCGCGATTTGGACAACGCGGTCTGCCAGGCAAACCGCAGTGATGCCATCGCGAGCAAGCCCGCTCCCACAGGTGAGAAGGTGGTTAGCGCTTGACCCACCGATTGGCCATCCAGTCCAGGCCACTGCACAACACAAAGTACACCAGCGCCACAAACAGGAAGATTTCCGTCGGGTGCACCATCACCCGGTTGCTGATCTGGGTGGCAACAAACGACAGCTCGCCGACCCCGATCACGTACGCCAGCGAGGTGTCCTTGATCAGTGAAATCCATTGGTTGAGGAAGGAGGGCAGCATCATCGGCAGGGCCTGCGGCAGAATGATCAGACGCAACACTTGCCAGCTACCCAGGCCGAGAGCCTTGCCCGCCGCCCATTGCCCGGCCGGCAGGCTGCTGATCCCGGCATACACCGAGTGGGCCAGGTACGCACCGCCGATCAACGACAGCGCACACACCACGGTGGCCAGCGCGGGTACATCGACCTTGAACAGGATGGGCAGCAGGAAGTAACTCCAGAAAATCAGCATCACCACCGGAATTGCCCGCAAAAAGCCCAGCACACCCAACAACAGCCAGCGCACCTTGCCGCGAATCATCACCAGGGCAATGCCCAGCACCAGCCCCAGCAGTGCCGAGATGATCCCCGACAACAGGCTGAGCAGCAGCGTCAGTGCTGCACCGCCCAAAGGTCCGTTGGGCCAGGCGCCGAGCATGAAATACGAAAAGTTGTCGCTGATAACCGAAAAATCCATGACTTACACCCCTCCCTGGCGATACCACTTGCTGCGTGCAATCAATTGGCCAAGTACTTCGAGCAAGGCAATGCTGGCCACATACAGCAGAGTGGCAAAACCGAAGGCCTGAAAGGTCTTGAAGGTTTCGGTCTCGACCTGACGCGAGGCGTAGGACAGCTCGGCCAAGCCAATGGCCATGGTCAGAGACGAGTTTTTCAGGGCGTTCATATACTGGCCCAGCAACGGTCCCAACGCCGTGCGCAGCGCCTGCGGGAACACGATATAGCGCCACACCTGTGCCGGCCTCAAGCCCAGCGCCAGACCTGCCGCCCGTTGTTCCACCCGCACCGAACTGACACCGGCGCGAAACTCCTCGCAAATAAAAGCGGCGGTGTAGAGCATCAGCCCCCAGAACCCGGCGAGAAACTCAAACGACGGCCAGTCAACTTCAAACAGCCCCAGTGACAGGCTGCGCGGCTGGTTGAGCCACATCACCAGCCCTTCGGGCAGCATGGCCGTGACCCCGAAGTACCAGAAAAACAGCTGCACCAGCAGTGGCGTGTTGCGAAACAGGGCCAGGTAGGCCCGTGCCGGCCACGACCACACACGCAAAGGCGAGATGCGTGCCAGGCACAGCAAAAACCCCAGCCCGGTAGCCACCAGGCAGGTCAGCAGGGAAAGGATCAGGGTGAGGACAAAACCATCGAGCAACCAGTGCAGGTATTGCGGGGCAAGCAGTTCACCGAACATAGAAACAGCGTCCATCCAGAAACGAGCAAACCCGTCCGGTTGACCGTGACGGGCTGAAGGAGACAGGAACTGTGGGAGCGAGCCTGCTCGCGAAAAGTCTTCGCGATCAGGCTCGCTCCCACAGAGGCAGTGGCTTAGCTCTTGTCGCCAATCTTGTACAGGCGGGTCAGCGGGGTCTTGGTGGTCGGGCCGAACCAGGCGTCATAAATGCCCTGGGCCTTGCCCTGGGCTTCGAGGTCGGTGAGGGTCTGGTTGACCACCTCGGTCAGGCGCGCTTCGCCTTTAGGAATACCGACACCGATCAGGTCATTGGAAATGGTGAACGGCGGCACTTCGTATTTGTCCTTGTCCGGCACATTGGCCAGCAGGCCGATCAGCTTCGGGCCGTCCTGGGTGATGGCCTGGACGTTACCGTTGCGCAGGGCAGTGAAGGCGAACGGGGTGTCATCGTAGGCCACCACTTTGGCACCGGGGAATTTCTCGCGCAGCACGCCTTCATTGACCGTGCCCTTGTCCACCCCTACGCGCCATTTGTTCAGCTCCTCGGGGGATGTGAGGGTGCCTTTCTTGACGATAAATTGCTGGCCCGAAGCAAAGTACGGAATGCTGAAATTCACCTGCTCGGCGCGCTCGGGGGTGATGGTGAAGTTGGCCAGTACCAGGTCCACCTTGTTGGCCACCAGTAGCGGTACGCGGTTGGCCGGGTTGGTTGGCTGCAACTGCAACTTCACGCCCAGCTTGTCGGCGATGGCCTTGGCGTAGTCGACGTCGAGGCCTTCGATCTGCTTGCTGTTGGCATCGACAAAACCAAAGGGCGGGTTGCTGTCGAAGGACGCCACGCGCAGCACACCGGATTTTTTGATGTCATCCAGACGATCGGCATGGGCCAGGCCAGACAGGACAGCCAGGGTCAGGGCGGTGAGGGCAGTGAATTTTTTCATTTCGTTCTCATCATGAGTTGGAAGAGTTATGACGAGAGTCTTGCAGGAAAATTAGCTTTTAAAAAAGAATATAAAATGATTTATATATTCATTTTAGGAATAACAAAAAGCATGTCTTTACCGCACGCGACTCATCGCCATCACACTGGCTAATATGATGGCTGCGCCGGCCATCACCCCCATCGACACGGTGCTGCCCAACACGACGGCCGCCATCACCATTGCCACCGGCGGGATCAAATACATGACTCCTACTACGCGACTGACCTCGGCGCGGGCCAACACAAAGGCCCAGAACAGATAGGCCAGGGCGCTGGGGAAAATCCCCAGCAGTAACACCGCCCCGTTCACCCGGGCCGGCGCATTCAAGACTGCATCCACGAGCCCCGGCACGTATACACCCAGCAGCAAGGTCCCGCTCCAGATCGTGTAGCACACCAGAGTCAAAGGGCTGTAGCGGTTGGAGTAATGTTTTTGCAAGGCGAAATAGACGCTCCAGGAAAACGCCGCGAGCAAAACCAGCAAGCCCTGGGGCCTGAACCCTGCGAGGCCTTTATCGCTGATCACCACCACCAGCGCGCCCAGAAACCCCACAGCCACCCATAACCAGCGCCAGCCGCTGACAGTTTCTTTCAAAAACACCCGTGCGATCAGGGTGCTGAACAGTGGTGCGGATTGTGCCAACACGCTGGACGCGCCGGGGCTGATCCAGCGCTGGCCGAAATTGAGCGCCACGTGATGCAGCACAATGGCGAAAAAGCCCAGCACGATCAGCCAGGGCACATCCCTGAGCCGGGGCAGGCCAATGCGCAACACCAGCGCAACAGCCGCCATAAAGACCGAGGCAATCAAAAACCGCAGCAACGCCAGATGCCCCGGAGAATAATCCTGCAGGCCGATGTTTATCCCGATCGGTGAATAGGCCCAGCACAGTACGACAGCGGCCAGGGCTGCGATTATTTGCTTCCTTGTGTGCGAACACTTCAAATGTTTATTTCCAACGTCTTAGCGTCTTCAATAGCTCGTGCTATTCCGTTCCAGTAGTTTTCTGTGATGTCGAGAAAGCGTTTGAAGCCAATGGTTAGTTCGGCCAAATCAGCTTCGTTGCTGCACTCAAGCGCTGCTGCTATTAGTGACTGAACTTTATGCTCTTTTTCAGCTTCTCCAATATGGATGTAAAAATATTCACACCACTCGTGGAATTCATCATTGTTGGAATACAAGTTTTGATAATTTCGTGCGCCCTCGTATAAACGTGTCAGCATTGAATACGCAAGCCACTCTTGGGCAAGCAGTGCTCCTAGAGCATGACTTGACGGTCGTCCTTGCTCAGCGGGTGCATACAGTGCTTCCTGCTCTGCAATAAAGAGATGTGTTGAGGGTAAGACCTCTCCCGCCTCTAACTCGTCCAAGGTGTATTTTCTTCCGGCTAGACGACTTAACAGGTCAAGTAAGTACTTTTCTAAAAGCACACTGTGTGCTTTTTTTGCATCGCCGTTGCCTAACTCAGAGTATAGGTTTTTGACGATTTCTGCTCTTGCTGAAATGTGCTTTGCATGTAAAAAAGAAAGCGCGACCATCAAGGCTGTACGACATGTCCTGGCCCAATAATTTTGCGCAAATATTTCTACCTCCCGGAGCTTCATTGGAGAGCCTAACCAGCGTTGATAGAATGCGTTGTTCAGCGCGCCATGGTCAAAGACGGAATGTGCCAATGCTTCAATAACTGCCTCTTTAGTGTCCACGCTGTCCACTCCATTATGGTTTTTATTTTTTGGGGGTAACTGTCTTGATTCAACAAAGCTATTTACAGACCTCAAATTTTGTCAGTTTATTAATTCATGACAAGTGATATATAAAGATTTCTGTAATCATCAGGAGTGAACCATGGAGCTTAGCCAGTTGCGTATGGTCAAGTCGGTGGCAGAGTGCGGCAGCATCGCGCTGGCGGCTCAGCAACTGCATTGCGTGCCGTCGAATATCACCACCCGGATCAAACAGCTGGAGAGTGAGCTGGGCACCGCGTTGTTTACCCGTGCGGGCCGGGGGTTGTGCATCAGCCCGGCGGGCCAGGTGTTTGTCGGCTATTGCGAGCAGATCCTGGCGCTGGTCGACCAGGCCCGGCGTGCCGTGCAGCCCCATGCCGTGCCTGCGGGCAAGCTGCGTATCGGCGCGATTGAGTCCTGTGCCACAGGGCGGTTGCCGCCGATGCTGGCCGAGTTCCATCAGCGCTATCCGCATGTGACCCTGGAACTGGTCACTGGGCAATGGCGGCAACTGATTGATGATGTGCAGCACCACCGGCTCGACGGCGCCGTGATTGCAGGGGGCATCGATCAGCCAAAACTTACAAAAACCCCGCTTTATCACGAGCCCCTGATAGTGATTGCCAGCCCGGCACTCGCACCGCTTACGGGTCTTGGGGATATGCATCAACACACGGTGTTCGCCTGGCCACCCGGTTGCCCGTACCGCGCCGTATTGGCGCGAGGGTTGGCGGTGCAGGGGCTTGAAGTCAACTGGGTCGATTACGCCAGTTGGGGCAGTATTATTGGTTGCGTCAGGGCGGGTGCGGGTCTGGCGTTGGTGCCTGAAGGGCTACTTGAGCATTTTGGCGTTTGCGTTCAGTTGGCACGCTACCGATTTGCCGAACTGGAGCCGGTCCCTAACCAGTTTTACTGGCACAGTGAAACCGGCCATCACAGTGCCCGGGAGGCGTTTGCCGAGTTGTTGGCCGAGCTTGTAGACCCTGCCGACACCTTGTAGCCGCTGACGAGCGGAGCGAGGCTGCGATCGGCTGCGCAGCAGTCGCAAAATCTGATACCGCGGAGTGCCAGTTGAGTCCGCTGCCCAGGTTTTACGGCCGCTGCGCAGCCGATCGCAGCCTGCGTTCCTCGTCAGCGGCTACACCGCATCGGCAAGCGCAGTTTTCCGCATCTTCAAGCTGCTGGCCTGCAGCAATTCCCGGGTATAGGGGTGTTGCGGGTTGTCGAAGATGGACTGCGCATCCCCTTGTTCCACCACCTTGCCGTCCTTGATCACGATCATGTCGTGGGCCAGGGCATGCACCACCGCCAGGTCGTGGCTGATAAACAGGTAGGTCAGGCCATGCCGGGCCTGCAGGTCGCGCAGCAGGTCGACCACCTGTTTTTGCACCGTGCGGTCCAGGGCCGAGGTGGGTTCGTCGAGCAGTATCAGCTCCGGTTCCATGACCAGCGCCCTGGCAATGGAGATGCGCTGGCGCTGCCCGCCCGAGAACTCATGGGGGTAGCGATGACGGCTTTGCGGGTCCAGGCCCACTTCCTGCAAGACCCGGATCACCGCCGCCTCGCGCTCTTGCTCAGTGCCAATGTCATGGGCCAGCAAGCCTTCGCTGATGATCTGCTGCACCGACATGCGCGGGCTCAGGCTGCCAAACGGGTCCTGGAACACCACCTGCATTTGCCGGCGCAACGGGCGCAACAGGTTCTGGCTGAGGATGTTCAGTTGTTTATTACCGAAGCGGATTTCGCCCTCTGAGTCCACCAGCCGCAAAATAGCCTGGCCAAGGGTCGATTTGCCCGAGCCGGACTCGCCGACGATGCCCAAAGTGCGGCCTTTTTTCAGTTCAAAACTGACCCCATCCACCGCCTTGATAAAGTGTCGCTCGCGGCTGAACAGCGGTTTTGGCAGGGGGAACCAGACTTTCAGGTTGTCCACTTGCAGCACGTTGTGACGGTGCTCTCCCGGTACCGGTCGGCCACTGGGCTCGGCCTCGATCAGCATGCGGCTGTAGGGGTGCTTCGGCTCGTTGAACAGGGCCTCGCAACTGGCCTGCTCGACAATCTCGCCACCGCGCATCACGCACACGCGCTGGGCAATCTTGCGCACCAGATTGAGGTCGTGGCTGATCAGCAGCAACGACATGCCCAGGCGCTGTTGCAGGTCGATCAGCAGTTCGAGGATTTTTTGCTGCACCGTCACGTCCAGCGCCGTGGTCGGCTCATCGGCGATCAGCAGTTCCGGCTCATTGGCCAGGGCCATGGCGATCATCACCCGCTGGCGCTGCCCGCCAGACAGTTGGTGCGGATAGGCATTGAGGCGCTTGGCCGGTTCGCGGATGCCCACCAGTTCCAGCAGCTCCAGGGTGCGCTGCCGCGCAGCGCGGGTTTTCAGGCCCTTGTGGGTGATAAGGATTTCACTGATCTGTTTTTGCACGGTGTGCAACGGGTTGAGCGAGGTCATCGGCTCCTGGAAGATCATCGCAATGCGGTTGCCGCGCAAGCTGCGCAACTGGGCTTCGCTGGCATGCACCAGATCGACACCGTCGTAGCGGATGCTGCCTTGGGTCTCTACAGCCTTGCCGGGCAGCAGGCGCAGGATCGAATGCGCGGTTACCGACTTGCCCGAGCCCGACTCGCCCACCAGCGCCATACACTCGCCACGGCGGATATCGAGGTTGATGCCGTGAACCACTTCTGCCCCGGCAAAGCTCACGCGCAAGTCGCGGATTTCAATCAGTGTGTTGGTCATGTCAATTCTCAGGTCCGGGGATCGAAGGCGTCGCGGCAGGCTTCGCCGATAAACACCAGTAGCGACAGGATCAGCGCCAGGGCGCAGAACGCAGTCAGGCCCAGCCAGGGTGCTTGCAGGTTGCGCTTGGCCTGGCCGATCAGTTCACCCAGCGAGGCGGTGCCTGGCGGCATGCCAAAACCAAGAAAATCCAGCGCGGTGAGCGTGGCGATCGCGCCCGTCAAAATAAACGGCAGGTAGGTCAGGGTAGAAGTCATGGCGTTGGGCAGGATATGCCGACGCATCAGCGCACCGTCGGTGAGGCCCAGTGCCCGCGCCGCCTTGACGTATTCCAGATTGCGTCCGCGCAGGAATTCAGCGCGCACCACGTCCACCAGTGCCAGCCAGCTGAACAACGCCATAATCCCCAGCAGCCACCAGAAGCTGGGCGCCACGAACCCGGACAGGATGATCAGCAGATACAGCACTGGCAATCCCGACCATACCTCTTGCAGACGCTGGCCGAGCAGGTCTACCAGGCCGCCGTAGAAGCCCTGGAAGGCCCCGGCACTGATGCCCACGACAGCGCTGATGGCGGTCAGGATCAAGGCAAACAGGATTGAAATCCGTGCACCGAAAATCACCCGTGCCAGTACGTCCCGTGCCTGATCGTCGGTGCCCAGCCAGTTAGTCGCGGAAGGCGGGCTGGGGGCTGGCTCCTTGAGGTCGTAATTGACCGTGTCGTAGCTGAACGGGATCGGCGCGAAAAGCATCCAGCCGCCCTGGTCGGCAATCAGTTTGCGTACGTAGTCGCTGCTGTAGTCGGGCTCGAACGGCAGTTCGCCACCAAAGTCGGTTTCGACGTAGCTGGAGACGATCGGGAAGTACCAATGGTCCTTGTAGTGAATGGCCAGCGGCTTGTCGTTGGCGATCAGCTCACCGCCCAGGCATAGGGTGAACAGCGCAACAAAGATCCACAGCGACCACCAGCCACGGCGGTTGGTCCTGAAGTGGGCAAGGCGGCGACGGCCCAGAGGAGAGAGGGTAAACATCAGGCAGTCCTCGCCGAAAAGTCGATACGGGGATCGAGCAGGGTGTAGCAGAGGTCGCCGATCAGTTTGATCAGCAAGCCGAACAGGGTGAACAGAAACAGCGTGCCGAACACCACTGGATAGTCCCGTGACACTGCGGCCTCGTAGCTCATGCGGCCGATACCGTCGAGGTTGAAGATGGTTTCAATCAGCAGGGAGCCAGCAAAGAACACCTCGATCAGCGCCTGGGGAATCCCGGCCACCACCAGCAGCATGGCGTTGCGCATCACATGGCCGTAGAGCACACGGCGTTCGGTCAGGCCCTTGGCCCGTGCCGTGACCACATACTGGCGGCTGATTTCGTTGAGAAAGCTGTTTTTGGTGAGGATAGTCAGGGTGGCAAAGCCGCCGATCACCAGCGCCGACACGGGCAGCACCATATGCCACAGGTAGTCGCCGATCTTGCCGAAGAAACTCAGGCTGGTGAAGTTGTCCGAGACCAGCCCTTGCACCGGAAACCAACTGACATAGCTGCCGCCGGCAAACACCACGATCAGCAAAATGGCGAATAAAAACGCCGGCATGGCGTAGCCGATGATGATCGCGGTGCTGGTCCATATATCGAAGGCGCTGCCGTTGTGGATGGCTTTGCGGATGCCCAGCGGTATCGAGATCAGGTAGGTGATCAACGTCGCCCATAATCCCAGGGAGATGGTCACAGGTAGCTTCTGCAGGATCAGGTCAGTGACTTTGGCACCGCGGAAAAAACTGCTGCCGAAATCCAGCTGCGCATAGTTTTTGAGCATCAGCCACAGACGCTCGTGCATGGGTTTGTCGAAGCCGTAATGCTTGGTGATCTCTTCGATCAGCGCTGGGTCCAGGCCACGGCTGCTGCGGCTGGCACCGCCACCGCCACCCGCCATGTCGCGGGCCCCGCCGCCTACGCTGGGGCCGCTAAAGCCCTGCAAGCGGGCGATGGCCTGCTCCACCGGGCCTCCGGGAGCGGCCTGAACAATCAGGAAGTTGACCACCAGAATGCACAGCAGGGTGGGGATGATCAGCAGTAAACGTCGACTGATGTAATGCAGCATCTCAATGACCCTCCGACGGTGTGCCGGTTGCTTTCATGGCCGCGTTGGTTTGTGCGGTTTTGCTGACTTCCCACCAGGTGTTCAGCCCTTCGTCATACTTGGGCTCCTGCGCCGGACGGCCAAAGCGGTTCTGGTACACGGTCGGGGTGCCCACCGAGTAGTAGTTGGGAATCATGTAGTAGCCCCACTGCAGGACGCGGTCGAGGGCGCGGGCGTAATGCACCATTTCGTCACGGCTGTTGGCCTGCACCAGCCCGTCGAGCAAGGTGTCCACGGCCGGGTCGCGCAGTACAAAGGAGTTGGAGGAACCCACTTGCGTGGCGCTGCGCGAGCCGTACATGTCGTACATCTCGCGGCCTGGTGAGACGATGGGGTCGCCGCTGCGCGGGAAGCCGACGACGATCATGTCGTAGTCACGGGCATTGAGCCGGTTGACGTATTGCGCCGAGTCGATCTTGCGAATGTCCATGGTGATGCCGATCTGCGCCAGGGTGCGTTTGTACGGCAGGATCATGCGATCAAAACCGCCCTGGCCATCGAGAAAGGTGAACCGCAACGGCTCGCCCTGAGCGTTGACCAGTGTATTGTTTTTTGCGCTCCAGCCCGCCTCTTTGAGCAGGGCCAGGGCTTGCAGTTGCTTATCGCGGATATAGCCGCTGCCATCGGTTTTGGGGGCCTGATACACCTGCGTGAATACCTCGTCGGGGATCTTGCCGCGCAAGGGTTCAAGGATTTGCAGTTCGCGGGCATCGGGCAGGGCAGTGGCGGCCATTTCGCTTTTCGGGAAGTAGCTCTGTTGACGCACATAAAAGCTGCGCATCATCTGCTTGTTGGTCCACTCGAAATCCCATAACAGACTCAGCGCCTGACGTACTCGGCGGTCCTGGAAGAACGGATTTTGCAGGTTGAAGGCAAAGCCCTGGGCTGCGCCGGGTTTTTCCTTGGCAAACACGCCTTTTTGCAAGCGGCCATCGGTCAGCTTGGGGCTGTCATAGCCGATGCTGAACCCGGTGGCCGAGAATTCGCGGTTGTAGTCAAAGGTTGCGGCCTTGAGCAGCTCGCGGGCCACGTCGGTATCGCCGTAAAAATTCACGGTCATGCGGTCAAAATTGTAGAGGCCCTTGCTCACGGGCAAGTCCTTGGCCCACCAGTTTTTATTGCGCTCAAAGCTGATGCTGCGGCCGGGATCGACCTGTGCCACGGAGTACGGCCCGCTGCCCAGCGGTGCCTCAAAGCCGCCGCCATTGCTGAAATCGCGGGTTTTCCACCAGTGCTCAGGCAAGATCCGCATGCTTGCCAGATCCAGCGCCAGGGTGCGGTTCTGGTTGCTCTTGAAGTTGAAACGCACTTGCAGCGGGCCTTCGATTACCACGTCCTGGACCTCGCCATAGAGCATGCGATAGCTCAGGCTGCCTTTGGTCATCAGCAGGTTGTAGGTGTAAGCCACATCCTCGGCGGTGATTGCTGTGTCGTCGGCAAAACGTGCCTTGGGGTTCAGGTAAAAGCGTACCCACAGACCGTCCGGGTCGCGCTCCATTTTTTGCGCCACCAGACCGTACACGGTGTAGGGCTCGTCCAGTGAGCGAAAGGCCAGGGGTGAATAGACCCAATCATTCACTTGTGCGACTCCGGTGCCTTGGTCGACATAGGGCGTGATGTAGTTGAACTGGCCGATTTCCATCGACGCACGGCTCAGAGAACCGCCTTTGGGCGCATCCGGGTTTACGTAGTCGAAGTGTTGGAAATCGGCCGGGTATTTAGGTGCTTCGCCATAAACGGTCATGGCCTGACTGGGCGCGGCGTTGACGCCAATGCATACGCAGGCCAGCACAGGCATCAGCAGCGTGCGCAGCAGGGGCAGGAGTAATGAAGACATGATGGGTTTTCCTTGTGCCGCGTGTTGAACCATCGAGTGCTTGGAAAAACCCCCGCCGCATGCGCGTGAACTGGCGGCGGGGTTGCGATTTCGCAGTTGCACCGGCACGTGCAGGAGTAGGCAGGTGCCGGTGATCACTCAGAAGTGGTACGTAGCGCGGGCGAAGAAAGTACGGCCCATTGGGTCGGCATAACGCGGATCGTAGCCACTTTGAAAGTTATAGGCCTGATTGGAGAACGGCGGGTTGCGGTCGAACATGTTTTTGATCCCCACATCCAGGTCTACGGTTTTGTTGAAGGTGTAACCGCCCGAAATATCCCACAGGGTGTAAGACGCTACACGGGAGTGGGTGTCCGGGTCGGCGTCGTCATAACCGCTGGTGAAGCGGTTGACCAGCGAGGCACGGTACGCGCCCAGGTTCCAGGTGCCGCTGAGCACGTGCTTCCAGCGCGACACCACGCCGGTGCCTTCAAAGGCGTCGACACGGCTGGTGTAATCACCACCGATGGTGGTCTGGTAGTCATAGCGCGACACATAAGTGCCTTGCAGGCCCAGGCCGAACTGGCCGTACGGGGTGTTCGGGAACTTGTAGTCCATCGACACGTCGACACCGCTGGTTTTTACCGCACCCAGGTTGGAGTTGCCGGTGACGATGTAATCCAGCGAGCCATCGGGGTTGCGCACATAGCGGTCAGCATAAAGCGACGGGTCGTCGAAAACCGTGGACTCCGGGAACTCGTTGATCTGGTTGGCGATATGAATCCACCAGAAGTCCAGGCCCATCGACAGGTTGCGCACGGGTTGATAGACAAAGCCCAAGGTCACGTTACGGGCCTTTTCAGGAGCCAGTTTGGTGTTGCCGCCGGTTTGATTGCGAAACTGCTGGCCGCAGTCGCGACCGGCGTTGCCGCCCGGTTGCACGACACCGCCGGTGCACAGTACCGGGTCGTTGTAGTAGCCCTGGGTGTAGGTGGTGTATTGCGCGTTGTACAGCTCATACAGTGACGGTGCGCGGAAACCTTCGCTGTAGGCGCCACGCACCACCAGTTCCTTGACTGGCTGGTAGCGGAACGAGTACTTGGGGTTGGTGGTGCTGCCAAAGTCGCTGTATTTGTCATGACGTACGGCTGCCGACAGTTCGAGGCTGTCGAGGACCGGTACGTTGAGTTCGGTGTAAGCCGCCTTGACAGTACGGTCGCCTGTGACACTGGCATTGGGGTCTACGCCCAGGCTGCTGATATCGGCTGCATATTGCTCATAGTCCTGGTGGAACTTCTCCTGGCGGAACTCGCCACCGATAGCCAGGCCTGCCGGGCCCGCACCGAACCAGTCGCCGATTTCACGGCTCATGCGTCCATCCAGGCCCGTGACCCGGCCTACGGAAGACGCGTACTGACCGTGGTAACGGTTGGCGTCAATCAGCGCCTGGCCAGCCGCGGTTTGCGGGCCGAAGGGGTTGATGATGCCATCGGCGATGCCATTGATCATGGCCGCGTCGCTGACATAGCCGCCGCTAAGGCTGGAAATCACCTGGTTCTGGTTATACGAAGCGCCAACGTTGTAGTCCCAACCTTTGGCGACACCATCGAAGCTCAGCACCAGGCGCTGGCTGGTGTTCTGATCCTTGGCCTGGCGGGCACCGGCAGCGGTTTCGCGCCAGTTGAGGTCGATCGGTTGCGTGGGGTCGAAGCCAGGGTTGGTGGAGGGCGGTGTGATGCCCTTGCCGGGGAAAAACGGCGAGGACGGGTCCATGGTCAGGCCGGTGAGCGGCGCCGGGGCGATCGAGGTGGCGTTGTTGTTGCGGGCAAAGAAGTACTCAAGGTTGACGTTATCGACATCAGTGATCTTGCCGGTGGCCTTGCCGAAGAACGAAGTCTTTTCGGTTTCCGGTAGCAGGTCGAGATAATTGCGCGTATCGAAGCGGCACACGCCTTGGCGTGCAACCAGATCCGGGCCATTGCAACTGCCAGAGGACAGCGGGTTGGTACTTACGCCACCCTGGCTGTAGTTGGCCGGGTATGAAGTGCCGGAGGTCTGATCCAGCCCCCGGCCCGGAGCGTAGCTGGTGGCGAAGGTACGGTCCCTGGCTGCCAGGCTGTCCTGTTTGTTGTAACCGACCACACCCATGATGTTGAAGCGATCCTTGTCCAGGTCGCCGTAGCCCCAGCTGGCACTCAGGTCATGGCTGTTGCCGCCACCGCTGGCATCCGCGCCTTCGCCGCCGAGGGAAAGGGTGCCATCGGTCATGGACTTTTTGGTGATGAAGTTGATTACGCCGCCGATGGCGTCAGTGCCGTACAAGGCCGATGCGCCGTCGCGCAATACCTCGACGCGGTCAATGGCGGCAAACGGGATGGTGTTCAGGTCTACCGCAGAACCGTCAATGGCGTTATTGCCCAAACGGCGGCCGTTAAGCAGCACCAGGGTCTTGTTGGCGCCGATACCGCGCATGTCGGCAAAGCTGGCACCGCCTGTGGCCTGGCCCACGGAGCTGGCCGAGTTTTGCAGCGATTGGTTACCGGTGACGCGCTGCATGATCTCGGCCGTGGTGGTCACGCCTTCGTTGCGCAACTGCTCGGCGCGCAGGATGGTGATGGGTACGGCAGTTTCGGCATCCACCCGGCGAATCGCCGAGCCAGTGACTTCGACCCGATCCAGTTGCGTGGTGGCTGGCGCTGGTGCCGCGTCAGTGCTCACCGCCGGGGTGCTCACGGTAGTGCTCGAATCATCCGCTGTAGTCACTTCAGCTGCTTGCAACTGGCCCGCGCTCATCCCCAGAGCAACCAGATACAACGGCACGAAGCGATGCCGTTGCAGGCTTGCAACGAGCGGTTTGAGGGTGAAACCTGAACTCTTCATCTGCATGGTTAATTCCGACTTTTTCAGACGTTTATTGGAATGGCCTTGTGAGCCCTCATGACTCCAGTTGGGTTATGTCGACCCGGGCAAAACACTTTTTTCAAGCAAGCCGCTCCCCTGCAGGGGCCAAAAGCCCCTGCGCGGCGTGGGTGGTGCGTGGTTACATCAGGATCAAAAGCCCCTCACCCTGACCTTCTCCCTTTGGGAGAGGGTTGGGGTGAGGGCTTCATCTGGCGGTCATCACCGATATCTTGGTAATGCCCGAGCGTTCAATGGAGGCCATGGCCTTGGCCACCTGGCCGTAGTTGACACCTTCGTCCGCCTGCAACTGCACGCGCACTTCCGGATCCTGGGCTTTCACGTCCTGCAGGCTTTTCTCCAGGAGTTCGGGGGCCACCTCGTTCTTGGCCAGGAAGAACTTGCCGTCCTGATCGACGCTGACCACCACCGGGTCTTTTTTCTTTTCGGTGGCCACGGCGTCGGTCTTGGGCAGGTTGATCTTGATCGCGTTGGTCATCATCGGCGTGGTCACGATAAACACCACCAGCAGTACCAGCATCACGTCCACCAGCGGGGTGACGTTCATTTCGCTGAGTACTTCGTCACTGTCCTGAGTTGAGAAAGACATCAGCTTGCCTCCCGCACTGGGGTGCGCTTGTTGGAAATGGCCTGACGGTCGATGGCAAAGGCGCTGCGCTGGGCGAGGGCGTCGAAGTCATGGGCAAAGTCGTCCATGTTGGCCGAGGCCAGCTTGAGGCGACGCAGGAAGAAGTTGTAAATCAGCACTGCCGGTACCGCGACCGCGATCCCCACACCGGTGGCGATCAGGGCATGACCGATGGGCCCGGCCACGGTCTCCAGGCTGGCGGAGCCGGTTGCGCCGATGGTTTGCAGCGCTTCCATGATTCCCCACACGGTGCCGAACAGACCGATAAAGGGCGCGGTGCTGCCGATACTGGCAAGTATCGCCTGACCGCTTTCCAGGGCGCGGCGCTCTTTTTGGATCTGCTGGCGCAGGTTGCGCTCCAGACGATCGGAGCGGTTGATGGTGTGGGCCAGTTGCTGGGTGGTGCGCGGGCTGTCATCAACAATCATGGCTTCAAAACCACTGTTGGCGATGCGGGCCAGGGCACCGGGGTACTGGCTGGCGTGTTCGGCCGCCGTCAGCAGGTCAGGGGCTGCCCAGAAGGCTTTGCTGAATTGCGAGTTTTGCGCTTTCTGGCGCAGGTATTGCGATGACTTGATGAGCAGCAAGGCCCAGCTCACCACCGAAAACAGCACCAGTGCCCAGAGCACCCCGGGGACAATCATGGAAGACATAGACTCGTTCATGGTTACACCTCACACGGCGGCTAAATAAAAGTTAGTGTCGGCACCCGGCTGGGTTATTCCGGCAATTTGAAAGAGATGGTCTGGGTGGCAAATCCTTCGATGGGGGTATCCCCTCGTTTGGCCGGGACAAACTTCCAGTTGCGTACGGCTTCTACAGCCGCGTCATCGAGTGCCTGTTTACCGCTGGATTTGGTGACCTCCACCGTCCCGGCGCGCCCGTTGGGCAGTACCTTGATTCGCAGCACCACAGTGCCTTCCCAACTGCGTCGCAAGGCCAGGGATGGGTACTCGGGCGGCGGGTTGCCAAGGCTGGCGAGCCCCGATACCGCCGCGGTTTCCTTGACCGGACCGGGTGCTGCGGCAGGCGCCGCGGGTGCTGCT
>NZ_WIWH01000003.1:0-174468 GCF_009600035.1 Pseudomonas sp. FSL R10-2964
GCAACAAGTTTTGCGGCGATGGTCTCATTGGCCTGCGCTATGCGGTGCTTGCGACAATACTTTACGTACAGAGCCTAATGCCGCGCGAGCGTCAATGGTTCAACGGCGCGAGTGCAAAGTATGAGAATGCGTGGTTACTTGTCGTTGACGGGCTTGGACGGCTTGGCCGGCTCGGAGAACTTGAAGCCGCGATCGACTGCGCGCTGGATGGCCTGCAGTTTTTCCGGGCGCTCATGGTTGCTGGTGAGCTTGTCCGGTACCCAGCCATCGACCAGGTTGTTGAAGCCGTAAAGCGTTTGCTTGCCACCGTAGGGGATCAACGGCACTTCGATTTCGTCGCCCGGCTCGAAGCGGATGGCTGTGGTGGCCGTGATGTTCAGGCGCTTGCCAAAGGCGGCGGCGCGGTCGAATTCCAGGGCACGGTTGACTTCAAAGAAGTGAAAGTGCGAGCCGATCTGGATCGGACGGTCACCGGTGTTGCGCACCTTTACCTTGGTGACGGGGCGGTCTTCGTTAAAGGTGATGGGCGTGCTGGCGTAAATCGTGCCGCCCAGAGGCACATCGGCTTCATTGCCCTTGCTGACGCCACCGGGGTTCTTGGCGTGGGGGATGCTGTGGTTCGGGTGAGTATCCTGGTGCGGGCCTGCTGTCTCTTTGGTGCTCATGACTGATTCCTCAAAACGTGAAAGTTTTGCGTTTACCGGGTTTAAAGCAGACGGTTACTTGATCGGGTCGTGGACCGTGACCAGACGACTGCCGTCGGTGAAAATCGCTTCAACCTGAACGTTGGGAATAAGGTCGCTGACGCCTTCCATCACGTCATCCTTGGTGAGTACTTTGCTGGCCTCGGTCATCACATCCTCAACCGACTTGCCATCGCGTGCGCCTTCCAGGGCGGTCACGGTGATAATTGAAACAGCCTCTGGATAGTTCAATTTCAAGCCGCGAGCCTTGCGCCGGAATGCGACGTCCGACAGGGTGTAAACCATCAGCTTTTCGACTTCTCTGGGGGTGAGCTGCATAAGCCCTCCTATCTACAGTGCGGTAAGAATTAACGTTCTGGAGTGCCGCTCAGGCGTGCGCGCATGCAAAACACTCCACACGATGGGTACGTGTGAAGGCGGGTTGACGTGTGAGTGGGGTTTTTTAATGCCTGTTGTCGTTTCATAAGCTCAACCGTTCAAATCCATTAATACGGGTGCGAGCAGAGCCTAGACCATAATTTCAGGCAGGCCAGGTGTTGCAGGCGTGCGGGTCAGAGGCTGTTGACACGAAATGAAATCCAAGGATTTGTTAAAAACTTCATATAAAACAATTTGTTATATGTTTTGAGTTTGTGGTTTAAGCGTCGTTAATCGCTGAAAATTCCATGTTTATGTACGAAGAATCTTCATCTTTAGTGCGATAAGTCATCTAAATGAGTCGGATGTAACTTTTTGCTGTGGGTGTTACGTTATTTTTCGTCGGGCAACTTGTCGTTTTTAAACAAATGCCGATGGCCGCAGTGGTACAGCGCGGCATGCAACTGGTCATTGAGTTCGGTCAATTGCCTGAGCATCTCCAGGCTTAGCCAGACATAGGCATAAAAGGGTGTCTCGGTGATCTTGCCGTCCAGGCTCTTGAGCACAAGCTCCTTGAGATCGTGGGCTTTCTGGCGCAGTTCGCCGCTGATCTGGTTGTTGGAAATGCCCATACACAGCTTGTTCTGCAGCGATTCGAGCGCTTGCGGGATCAACTGGTGCAGACCGTTCAAGGCGGGCTCGCTTTCGATCAGCAGGTGGCTTTCCCGTGATGACCAATACGCATCGATCATCAGGCTCATGGTGGCCAGCAGGTTGCGGTGCAGGGTTTGCAGGGACTCGAACACTTGTGGCTTGAGGTTGCTTTCGTTGCTGGCAGGGGTGATGTAGTTGCGCAACTTGATGACCGCGTCCAGTTCGTTCTTCAGTTGATCATCCAGATTGGGGCGTTCGGGGATTCGCGGGGAGAAGTATTGCGAGTACAGGGTATTGATCTTGCCCAGGCTCTCGCTGAACTTGATCCGCAGGTCGGTATAGGCCCGCTGTGGGTAAATGCTGGTGTAGAGCATGGCCAACAAAGAACCTGCCAGCACATAGCCGCTGCGGGTGAGTGCCGACTCCATGTCATTGGGCGGGGCGCAGCTGACCACCGCCAGGGTTGCTCCGATCAGCAGGGCCATATAGGGGTGTTTGCCCAGGGTCAGGTAGCCGGCAATAAACATCATCACCGCGCACCAGAGCAGCATCAGGCTAAAAGAGTGCATCTCCAGATACAGCGCCACCAGCCCGGACAGCGCGCCCAGTACTGTGCCGCCGGTACGCTGCAGGGCCCGGGAGAATACGTTGCCCCAGTAGGGCTGTGGTCCCATGACAATGAGCATGGTGATCAGGGCATAGGAGGCGCCGTCGAGCTTGAAGAAGCGGATGACAACAAAGGTAATCAGGAACGCCAGGCTGATGCGGGTGGCGTGGATCCAGCGGTAATTTTTGCAGACCAACTGTTCCAGATTCGAAATCTTTTTACCCAGCCGCATAAAGTCCCCAATTGCTGTAGTGGATTGGGCTGGCAGCGTAGTTCAGGTCTGGCGGGTCCACCACTGGGGATGGCTCTATCGTGGGGCAGGAAAAGCGGCAGGCGTAAAAAAGGCCATTACCATCATGGGGATCCGGTAATGGCCAAAAATCTCAACCAAAGAGAGCGTCAGGCGCAAACCTGACGAGCGGCAATGTATCAATGCCACTCTTAGTTAGCTAGCTAAGAGTGAGCGAAACTGTTTTACCTGCTGCGCAACAATGGTGCATTGCTGGTTGGCTAGGCAGGGGGAGCGTTAGCCGATACCCTTTGCTCCATGCAAATACCTGACTTGAATCTACTGGTTACCTTGAATGTCTTGCTCGAAGAGGGCTCTGTGGTGGGTGCTGCCCGACGCATGAACCTGAGTGCCCCGGCCATGAGTCGCACCCTGACCCGGATTCGCGAGGTATTGAACGACCCCATTCTGGTGCGTTCAGGGCGTGGCCTGGTGCCCACGCCCCGTGCACTGGAGTTGCGTGAACAGGTGCGCGGTGTGGTGGAGCTGGCGCACGGGGTGTTCACCCAGAGCCAGAACAGTGATTTGCGTGAGCTGGAGCGTACGTTCAGCATTCGCGCCAATGACGTGTTTTTTGGTGTGTATGGCGCAGCACTGCGCCAGCAAATGGCCCTGGAGATGCCCAAGGCTACGTTGCGGGTGGTACCTGAGGGTTTTACTGATGACGAGGCACTGAATGAAGGTCGCATTGACCTGACTATCTGCGCCACTAACCGCTTCAGCCCGGATATCAAGGTCCAGAGGCTGTTTACCTGTCCGTTTGTGGGGTTGGCACGGGAAGGGCATCCGATTTTCGATGAGCCCGTTACGGCCCGGCGCTTTGCCAGTTTTGACCACATCAGTGTGTCCCGCAGGGGCCATGCCCGCGGGCCGATTGATGCGCTGCTGGCCGAACTGGGGCTGGAGCGTCGGGTGTCGTTTACCACGCCGACGTTCTACTCGGCGATTTTTGCCCTGGCAGGGGAGGATCTGATCCTGCCGCTGATGCCCCAGGTGCTGCTCAAAAACCTGGAGCCACTGGGCCTCAAACTGCGCCCGTTCGAGCTGCCGATCACCCTGCAGCCGGTGGATATTGTCCAGGCCTGGCATCCGCGGCTGGATAACGACCATGCCCACCGCTGGCTGCGTCGTACCCTCAAGACCTTTTGCGACAACGCGGTGATTTGACCGCAACCTCTGTAGCCGCTGCCGAAGGAACGAGGCAGCTGCTACGGGGAGGGAGTCAACATTACAATGGTTGCGTCTGACGCACTCCACAGTTAGTTATTTATCAATTTTTATAGCTATGCCGGCTGATTAAACTTTCTGTCATCTATCAAGACGACGGAGTCAGCCATGTATTGGCGGTTTGACCATGGGCGCAGTCTGGCGCCTGGAGCTGCGCTGTGACGGCGCTGGTTGCGGGTGCTGTGGCTCCCACCCCGGCCCCGGCCAGGAGTGCGGCGTTTGGCCTGCGGATTTTTACCGGTCTGCTGGGCGTTTTGCTGGCCGTGCTGGTGTCGGGGTTCAACGAAAATGTCACCAAGGTGGCCATGCCCGATATCCGCGGGGCGATGGGTATCGGTTATGACGAAAGCACCTGGCTGCTGGCGGTGTATTCGGCCACGTCCATCAGTGCCATGGCCTTTGCGCCGTGGTGTGCAGCCACCTTTTCCCTGCGCCGTTTTACCCTGTGTGCCATCGGCGCCTTTTTACTGTTGGGCATTCTTTGCCCTCTGGCTCCGAATGTTGATGCGCTGATGCTGCTGCGCACCTTGCAAGGCTTTGCCGGTGGGGCCTTGCCGCCGATGTTGATGTCAGTGGCGTTGCGCTTCCTGCCGCCGGGCATTCGCCTGTATGGCCTGGGCAGTTATGCGCTGACGGCCACTTTCGGGCCCAGCTTCGGCACGCCGTTATCGGCCTGGTGGGTGGAGTACGCCGGGTGGCAATGGGCGTTCTGGCAAATCATCCCCCTGGGCCTGTTGTCGATGGCCTGCGTGGCCTGGGGCTTGCCGCAAGACCCGTTGCGTCTGGAGCGTTTCAAGCAGTTTGACTGGCGCGGCCTGCTCCTGGGTTTGCCGGGGTTGATCATGCTGGTACTGGCGCTGGAGCTGGGTCAGCGCCTGAACTGGTTCGAGTCGCCGATGATCCGTTTTTTTATCGTCGCCGGCACGGCCCTGATGGTGCTGTTCTTTATCAATGAGTGGTCCCATCCGCTGCCGTTTTTCAAGCTGCAACTGCTGAAAATCCGCAATCTTGCCCATGCATTGTTGACGCTGGGCGGGGTGTTGTTTGTGTTGCTGGCAGTGATCAATATTCCGTCCAGTTACCTCGCTCAGGTGCAGGGCTATCGCCCCCTCGAAACCGCGCCGGTGATGTTGCTGGTGGCCTTGCCGCAATTGATTGCGCTGCCACTGGTCGTTGCGTTGTGCAATCTGCGCTGGGTCGATTGTCGCTGGGTGCTGGCCATTGGTCTGGGGTTGCTGGCGCTGGCCTGCGGCATCGGTTCGCAAGTTACCTCGGTGTGGAACCGGGAAAATTTTTACAGCTTGCAGGCGATACAGATCATCGCCCAGCCCATGGCAGTGATTCCTCTGCTGATGCTCGCCACCGGCGGCCTGAACCCGGCGGATGGCCCGTTTGCATCGGCCTGGTTCAACACCGTCAAAGGGTTTTCGGCGGTGGCAGCAAGCAGTGTGCTGGGGGTGCTGACGCTCAATCGCGAGCACTATCACTCAACCATGTTGCTCGATCGGCTGGGCAACTCGCCGCTGGTCAATTCCGGCACAGACCTGGCGCGCCGGGTTCATCAGCAGGCCGTGGTGCTGACCAGTTCCGATCTTTATCTGTACATGGCCGTCCTGGCGCTTTTTCTGATTGTGTTAATTCCTTTTGGCCCCACGCGGATCTACGCGCCGGGCACAGCTGCTGGAGTTGTGAAATGAGTACAACAAACGGGCGCAAGCCCTGGGTTCTGGTCGGCGCAGTCGCGTTGGCAGTGATCGTGCTGTACGGGTTGTGGCGGTTGGTCTTTGCCACGGGCACCGTGCAGAACACCAATGATGCCTTTGTCAGCGCCGATTACACCTTGATTGCGCCAAAAGTGGCGGGGTTTATCGACGAGGTGCTGGTGCAGGATAACCAGCCGGTCAAGGCCGGTCAGTTGCTGGCGCGGATCGATCCGCAGGACTACCGCGCTGCCGTGCAGGCTGCGCAAGCCAGCGTGGCGACGGCACAGGCACAACGGGTCAATGCCCTGGCGATGCTGGAACGCCAGCGTTCGTTGATCGAGCAGGCCAAGGCCACGGTCGATGCGGATCTGGCGCAAGTCGAATTTGCCGAGCATGAGTTGCAGCGTTATCAGCATCTGGCCGGGCAGGGCGCAGGCACGCTGCAGAACTCCCAGCAGGCGAAAAACCGTTCGCTCACCGCGCGTGCCGAGTTGGCACAGCACAAGGCTGCACTGGAAGCTGCTCGCCAGCAAACCCGGGTGCTGGCCGCCCGGGCTACGGCCGCGCAAGCCTCGGTGCAGTATGCCGAGGCCTTACTGGCACGGGCCGATCTGGACTTGTCGCATACACAACTGCTGGCACCGTTTGACGGTGTGGTGGGGCGTCGCAGTGTGCGCCTTGGCGCTTACGTCAAACCCGGCGACACCGTGCTGGCGGTGGTGCCGCTGGCCGACGCCTATGTGGTGGCCAACTTTCTCGAGCACCAGCTCACCCACATGCAGGCAGGGCAGCGTGTGACGATCAAGGTCGACAGTTTTCCGGGGCAGACCCTGCAAGGCACCGTGGACAGCATCGCCCCGGCCACGGGGGTGACGTTCTCGGCGATTGCTCCGGATAACGCCACGGGCAACTTCACCAAAGTGGCGCAACGTATTGCGGTGAAAGTCACTCTGGATCACGGGCAGTTACTGGCCAGCCAATTGCGCCTGGGGATGTCGGTGGATGCCTCCATCGACACGGCAATGGCTCACGATCAGCAGGTCAGCACTCGATGAACAAAACTGCAGTGGCCCTGGCTGTGGCCTGTTACAGCGTACTGAGCCTGAGTGGTTGCGTGGTCGGCCCGGACTTCAAGGCTCCCGTGCCCAAGTTGCCTGCGAACTGGGCGTCGGTACCCACTGAGGCGGGGCACAACCATGCGCTGCAAACAGCGGTGGACCTGCACTGGTGGGACCGTTTCGGCGACAGGCAATTGTCGGCGCTGGTGCGCGAGGCGCAGCAGCGCAACTTTGATGTGCAACTGGCTGCAAGCCGCTTGCAACAAAGCCTGGCTATCCGCCGTCAGATCAACGCCGACACCTTGCCCGAGGTCGGTGCAACGGCGGCTTACAGTCGGAGCCGTAACAGCCAGAAAGGTTTGAGTGACCCTTCCGGGCACAGTGGCAAGCAGGCTTTCAACCTGTGGAATGGTGGCCTTGGGTTCAGTTGGGAGGCTGACCTCTGGGGCCGGGTCAAGCGTTCGGTGGAAGCGGCTGATGCCTCGGTACAAGTGGCGGTGCAGGACCGTAACGCGGTGCAACTGTTGGTGATCGTGCAGACCGCGCAGCACTATATTCAGTTGCGCGGCACTCAGCAGGCATTGGCCGTGGTGGAGCAAAACCTGCAAATCGCCCGCCGCAGCCTGGAACTGACCCGGTTGCAGCTGCGGGAGGGCGTGGCTACGGATTTGCAGGTGTCTGAAGCTGGCGCCCAAGTGGCCGAGATCGAAGCACGTCAGGCCCCCTTGCAGCAACGCAGTGCACAGTTGATCAATGCTCTCGGCTTGCTGCTGGCCCGCGAGCCAAGAGCCTTGCAGGCGCAATTGAGCGCAGCGGCAGGGGTGCCGGCCTATGGCGCCGATGTGCCGATCGGTCTGCCCAGCGAATTGGCGCAACGGCGGCCCGATATTCGTCGTGCCGAGGCCCGATTGCATGCAGCCACTGCAGCGATCGGCATGGCCGAGGCGGACTTCTATCCGCGGATTACCCTGTCCGGCAGTATCGGTTTTCAAGCCACGCAGCTGTCGGATCTGGGCAGTTGGGGCTCGCGCAATTTTGCATTCGGCCCGGGCTTGAGCGTACCGGTGTTCGAGGGCGGGCGTTTGCAGGGGGCCTTGCAGTTGCAGGAAGGGCGCCAGCAGGAGGCGGGCATTGCCTACCAGCAAACCGTATTGCGCGCCTGGCATGAGGTGGACGATACGCTGGTGGCGTATCAGGCCAGCCAGCGCCGGCGCGACAGCCTGCAGCAGGCGGTGATGCATAGCCAGCGGGCGCTGGACAGCGTGCACCAGCAATATGCCCAGGGTACGGTGGACTTTCTCAACGTACTCACGGTGCAAAACGCGTTGCTGGCCAACGAAGCGGCGCTGGTGGACAGCACTGCGCAGGTCTCGTTGTCCCTGGTGGATGTGTTTGCGGCGCTGGGTGGGGGGTGGCAGGGCTAGCTGCTTGCAGATTCTGGTGGGAGCGGGCGCATTGACGAAGTTATCCCGGCAAACCGCAGTGCCGGCATCGCAGGCAAGCCAGCTCCCTCAGGTAATGAGTGATTGCCCACAGGTTTTGCTATGCTCGCGCCTTCGACCGCAAACGCCAATATAGGCGTGCCCCGTTCATATTGAGCCTATTTATGTCTGCCGATACCCAAGCCACAACGGTGCGTTTTTCCCGTTCCGACTACAGAGCCCTGGGCCTTGCTGCCCTGGGCGGGGCGCTGGAGATCTACGATTTTATCATTTTCGTGTTCTTTGCCCTGACCCTCAGCCAGCTGTTTTTCCCCCCGGACATGCCCGAATGGCTGCGTCTGCTGCAAAGCTTCGGGATTTTTGTGACCGGCTATCTGGCGCGTCCGCTGGGCGGGATTCTGATGGCGCATTTTGCCGATCACCTGGGGCGCAAACGGGTATTCAGCCTGAGCATCCTGATGATGGCGCTGCCCTGCCTGCTGATCGGCATCATGCCCACTTACGCCGAAATCGGTTACTTCGCCCCGCTGATCCTGCTGGCCCTGCGCATCCTGCAGGGCGCAGCGGTCGGTGGCGAAGTACCCAGTGCCTGGGTGTTTGTGGCCGAACATGCGCCGGCCGGTCGCCGCGGCTTTGCCCTTGGTTTTTTGCAGGCCGGGCTGACTTTTGGTTACTTGATCGGGGCCTTGACCGCCACACTGCTGGCACAGCTGTTTACCCCGGCAGAAATCCTCGATTACGCCTGGCGCTTTCCGTTCCTGCTCGGTGGCGTGTTCGGGGTGATTGGCGTGTGGTTGCGCCGTTGGCTCAGTGAAACGCCGGTGTTTCTGGCCCTGCGTGAACGCAAAGAGGGCCGGGCCGAGTTCCCCTTGCGCACAGTATTGCGCGAGCACCGAGCTTCATTGCTGCCGGCAGCGCTGCTGACCTGCGTGCTCACCAGTGCCGTTGTGGTGTTTGTGGTTATCACGCCGACCGTGATGCAGCAGCGCTTCGGCATGGCTGCCAGCCATACCTTTGCGTTGAGCAGCCTGGGTATCGTATTTTTGAATATAGGCTGTGTGCTGGCCGGGTTGATCGTTGACCGTATCGGCGTATGGCGCAGCATCGCACTGTACAGTCTGCTGCTGCCGCTGGGCATTGGCGTGTTGTATGCCAGCCTGGTCGGGGAGTGGGTTTTGCCCGGCCTGGCCTATGCGTTCGCCGGCTTGACCTGCGGGATTGTCGGGGTGGTGCCGTCGGTGATGGTCGGACTGTTCCCGGCCCCGATCCGGGTTTCGGGGATTTCCTTTACCTATAATATCGCCTATGCGCTTTGGGCAAGTACCACGCCGTTGCTGCTGATCGCGCTGATGCCGTGGAGTCCCTGGGTGTGCCTGGGGTTTTGTGCGCTGATGGGGCTGGTGGGCCTGTCAACTGCATGGCGTTACGGTTTCAGCGGTGTTACAGCGGTTGAGAGGCGTTTGCTGGCCAAGGCCGAAATGTAGTGCGAAGACCTTCTGTCATCCGGGTGATTGCTGGCTCTAATAGGAAGCATTACTATTCGCGCCCCACCTGTGCAGTCCTGTGCGATGACTCAGAAAGTGCCCCGTAGAACGGGCTTCTTTGAACACTACGAAGAGTTGATCGGCACCTGGACCCGGCGCCTGCGCAATCGGCAGCAGGCGCAAGACCTGGCCCATGACACCTTTGTCCGCGTGCTTGAATCCAACCCGGATGCGGTTGAGCAGCCACGCGCCTATTTGCATCAGACTGCACGCAATATTGCGGTAGACGGTTTTCGCCGCCAGGAGTTACGCGACGCCAAGGAGCTGGCTGCCGTTCCCCCAAGTTCGTCGCAAACCGGCGATCCGGAGCAGTATATGCGCGCTATCCAGTTGGCTGAGTCGGTCGAAAGGGCTTTGCAGGAACTGCCGCTCAATTGTCGCAAGGTTTTCGTCTGGCAGAAAATCGAAGGCCTGACCCAGGCCGAGATTGCCGAACGCCTGGGGCTGTCCAGGAACATGGTGGAAAAGTATATGATCCGCACCCTGCGCCATCTGCGTGAACGGGTGGAGGCGCCGTGATGACATCGGTAAAGGATTGCAGGATGGATACACGAGACTGTACCTGTGGCAGCGCCAACGTGCGTGATGCGGCGGCCACCTGGTTTACCCGGGTGCAAGCACAAACCCTGGGTGCGTGCGAGCAGGCCGAGTTTGAAGCCTGGCGTACGCAGCATGCCAGCCATGAGGCGGAGTATCAGTGGCTGGCCAGCCTGTGGTCAGCCGCCGATCTCTTGCCCCGGGCCCGCATGCGGGCGCTGTGTGAAGTGCCGGTGGCGAAGCCGACACGCCTTTCGTTACTGGCTTGCGGGCTGGCCGCAGGTATTGTGGCCGTGGCGGCGGGGGCGGGTGTATGGATGCAACTGCAGTCGTCGGCGGGTTATCACGCCGAATTTGCCACGGTGTTGGGAGAGCAGCGCACCCTTGATTTGCCTGATGGCTCGAGCATTGAACTCAATGGTCGCAGCCGTGTGCGCGTCAGCTTTGCGCGTGAGCAGCGCAATGTTGAACTGGAGCAGGGCGAAGCCATGTTCAGTGTGGCCCATGATCCGGAGCGGCCATTTGTGGTGCAGGCCGGGGCCGGCAGGGTAACGGTGACCGGTACCCGTTTTGATGTGCTGCGCGAAGCCGAGCAGACGCGGGTTGCGGTGGAATCAGGGCATGTGCGGGTCCAGGGAGGCCATCCGGATGCACAGGTCAACCTGACTGCCGGGTTGGGTACCGTGGTCGATGCCCGGGGCCATGTGGCGGCCGCGCAGGCAGTCAATACCGGGACGCTGACGGCCTGGCGCAAGGGGCAACTGGTATTTGAAGATGCCAGTCTGGGCGAGGTGGCCGCCGAGGTCTCGCGCTATCGCGACAAGCCGCTGCACGTCAGCACCCCAGCGCTGGCGCAAATGCGGCTTTCCAGCGTATTCAAAACCGATGACACCGATGCCCTGCTCAAGGCGTTGCCGCAGATCCTCCCGGTGGCTATCAAAACCCGCGCAGATGGCAGCCAGGAGATCATTGCCAGAAAATAATTGCGCTGGGGATTCAGGTTTTTTTCGAGTTCTTCGTCTTCTTGATCAACTGCAACTGGTTTGTATTAACAGTTGCACTCAAGTGCGATCCATAGGGCAAGACTCGACGTGAAAAACAACAATCTTCGTGGGCGACTATCCTCGCTTGAAACACCCCTGAGCATTCCATCTTCTGTCGCCCGGACGCGCCTGCTACCGCTGGCTTTGGCCCTGGCGGTGAGCGCGGCAATGCCCTGTGCTTTTGCTGGCGAATCTGCGCCGGCTGTGATCCATATTCAATCTCAGCCCCTGGGCTCGGCCCTGAGCCAACTGGCGCAGCAAACGGCATTGCAAGTGTTTTTCAGCCCGCAGCTGGTGGCTGGCAAGCAGGCTCCGGCGGTGAATGGCAACCTGTCGCCAGAACAGGCGCTGGCCCGACTGCTGCAGGACAGTGGCTTGAGCTACGAGCTTGACGGTGATGCTGTAACCCTGCGTGCGGCGCCCACGGTCAGTGCTGCTGCGCCAGCGTCCGGGCCGCTGGAACTGGGGCCGGTGGATGTAAAGGTGGTCGGCAACTGGCTGAGCGATGCCAATGACGCGGTGGTGCAGAACCACCCGGGGGCGCGGACAGTGGTGCGTCGCGAAGCGATGGTCGAGCAGGGCACGATGAACGTCAGTGATGCCCTCAAGCGTATCCCGGGTGTTCAGGTGCAGGAGTCCAACGGCACGGGCGGCAGTGATATCTCGCTGAACGTGGGGGTGCGGGGTTTGACGTCGCGTCTGTCACCGCGCTCCACCGTCCTGATTGACGGTATTCCGGCAGCGTTTGCACCCTACGGCCAGCCACAATTGTCGATGGCACCGATTTCATCGGGCAACCTGGACAGCATCGACGTGGTGCGGGGTGCCGGCTCGGTGCGCTACGGGCCGCAAAACGTGGGCGGGGTGATCAACTTTGTGACCCGGGCCATCCCCGAGACCTTCCAGGGCGAGGTCGGCACAACCCTGGAAACCTCCGAGCGTGGTGGCTGGAAACATATTGAATCGGCATTTCTCGGCGGCACGGCGGACAACGGTATCGGTGCTGCATTGCTGTATTCCGGAGTCAAGGGTGATGGCTATCGCGCGCGCAACAACGACAACGATATCGATGACGTCTTGCTCAAGACCCACTGGGCACCCACCGACCAGGATGATTTCACCCTCAATTTCCACTACTACGACGCCACCGCGGACATGCCCGGTGGCCTGACCCAAAAGCAGTTTGACGCTGACCCGTACCAGTCGCTGCGTGACTACGACAACTTTACCGGGCGACGCAAGGATGTGTCCTTCAAGTACCTGCGTCAGATCGACGACCAGACCCAGTTTGAAGTCCTGACCTATTACACCGACAGCTTCCGTGGCAGCAACATTGCAGCCCGCAATCTGCAAACCCTGGCTTCGTATCCGCGCAGTTACCACACCTTCGGTATCGAGCCGCGGGTGTCCCATGTGTTCACCCTGGGGCCGGTCACGCAGGAAGTGGGGCTGGGCTATCGCTACCTCAAAGAGGCGATGCATGAAGAGGCCAGCCAGGTGTACCTGGTCAATAACGTGCCTGTGCCGGGGCCCGGGGCAGACGGTCATGTGTATCAGGATCGCACAGGTGGCACCGAGGCCAACGCGTTCTATATCGATGACAAGATCGATGTGGGCAACTGGACGGTCACCCCGGGTATCCGCTTTGAGCGGATCAGCACCAACTGGCACGACCGCCCGGTACTGGGCAATAACGGCAAACCAGTGCAGGAAAAAAACCGCAGCATCGACAGCAGCGAAGCACTGCCGGCCCTGAGCGTGATGTATCACCTGTCGGACGCGTGGAAACTGTTTGCCAACTACGAGACCTCGTTCGGCAGCCTGCAGTACTTCCAGCTGGGCCAGGGCGGTGTCGGCGATGCGACCGCAGCGGGTTTGCGTCCTGAAAAGGCCAAGACCTATGAGCTGGGTACGCGTTACGACAATGGTGTGTGGGGCGGTGAAGTGACGCTGTTCTACATCGACTTTGCCGACGAGCTGCAATATGTGAGCAACGATGTGGGCTGGACCAATCTGGGCGCGACCAGGCACCAGGGTATCGAGACCTCGGTTCACTACGATATGTCGGCACTGGACGCACGCCTTGACGGCCTGTCGGTCAATGCGGGCTTTACCTACACCAAGGCGACGTCCGAGGGTGACATCCCGAACTTCAAAGGGCGTGATCTGCCGCTGTATTCGCGCCAGGTAGTCAACCTCGGGGCGCGTTACGTGGTCAACCGCTGGACCTACAACCTGGACATGTTTGCCCAGTCCCAGCAGCACGCGCCGGGCACTGGCGGGGTGTACATCACTGATCCGACCCCGGATGGCCAGTACGGCGATATTCCTGGGTATGCGACCTGGAGCACCCGAGTCGGTTACGACTTCGGCCCTGAAGCGTCAAACCTGAAAGTGGGAGCGGGGATCAAGAACCTGTTCAACCAGGAGTACTACACCCGCTCCAGCGACAACAACGCGGGGATTTACCTTGGCGAGCCGCGTACGTTCTTTGTGCAGGCGAGTGTTGGTTTTTAAGCCAAAATGACCCTCTCCCGGAGGGAGAGGGGACTAAAAGCAGAAGCAAATTTGTGCAACACCACCCATCGGCCCCCTCTACCGCCGGGAGAGGGCTGGGGTGAGGGGCTCGCTCTAAACCCGCAAAATCCGCCCGCTGATGGCTACGGCTATCAGCATGGCGGTGATCAGCAAAAAGGCCGCGCCCAGGCTGCTGGCATGGGCAATAAAGCCGATGGCCGCAGGCCCTGCCAGAATCCCCGCATACCCCAGGGTGGTAATGGCTGGCACGGCGATATGTTCCGGCATTACGGTCTGTTTGCCCACGGCGGTGTACAGCACCGGCACGATATTCGAACACCCTGCGCCCACCAGCGCATAACCGAGCAATGCTGACTCCCAGTTCGGTGCCAGGGTTGCCAGGGCCATGCCCGCGGCGGCAAACAACCCACCCAGGACAATCACCAGCCGCGCACCCAGACGCTTGACGATGGTATCGCCCATCAGTCGGCCCGCGGTCATGGTCAAGGCAAACGCGGCATAACCCAGCCCGGCATAGGCATCGCCAATGCCTTTCTCGGAGGTCAGGAATACGGCGCTCCAGTCGAGCATTGCGCCTTCGGCCAGGAACACGGTAAAGCACAGCAAGCCGATAAAGAGCACCACGCCGTGGGGCACGGCAAACGCCGGACCGTTGCTTTCGCTGCCATAAGGCAGCAGGTGCGGAGCAGCCTTGAGCAGGGCTGCGAGGATCAATGCAATCACCACCACAATCGCCCACAGCGGCGTCAGGCCCAGCGCCAGCAGGGCGCTGACCCCGGCCGCACCGGCAATTCCGCCGACACTGAACAGCCCATGAAAACCCGACATCATGGTGCGCCCGCTGGCACGCTCGACGATCACGGCCTGCAAGTTGACGGTGGAGTCGACGGCGCCGAGCCCAGCGCCAAACAAGAACAGTGTGGCGATCAGTAGCGGTATGGCACTGACCGTCGCCAGCAGTGGCAGCGCGAGGCAGATCAACAGCGTGCCGCCCACCAGCACCCGGCGGCAGCCATAACGGCTGGCGAGGATGCCGGCAATGGGCATCGCCAGGATTGAGCCCGCGCCCAGGCACAGCAATAACAAGCCCAAAGTGGCCTCGTCCAGTCCCGCACGGGCTTTGGCGTAGGGCACCAGTGGCGCCCAGGCGGCGAGGCCAAAACCGGCGATGAAAAAGGCAATGCGGGTCGACATTTGTTCGAGGCGCCCCGGCACAAGGGGCATTTGGGTGGTGATGGCAGTCATGGTCATCCTTGGAAAACGGCTTTGGTGCGCTGCGGCGTAACATCCTTGCATATTTGCGGCCTGTGTCGCGAGGGCGCTGGCGTACGGCTTGGCGAGAGTGGTTGAATAGCGCGCTTGCTTATCCCACTGCCACTGGTGCGTATTTTATGGACAAGAATTCTGACTCCGCAGTGCTGTTGCTCAACCCCGTCGGGCTGTATGACCCTGCGCCCAACGGTTACTCCCATGTTGCCCGTGTGGCCGCGAATGTGCGGCTGGTGTACACCGCCGGCCAGGGCGGCGAGAACGCCGACAGTGAGCTGTCGACGGACTTCGCCGAGCAGGTGCGCCAGGCCTTTGCCAACCTGCAGATCGCCCTGGCAGCGGCCGATGCACAGATCAAGGACGTGGCCAAGATCACCGTATTGATCGTGGATCACAGCCTGGAGCGCTTGCAGATTTTGGGCGCCGAAGTGAAGCGGGTATGGGGGGAGCTGCCGGCCCCGGCCTGCACCTTGATCCCGGTGCCGCGCCTGGCGCTGGATGAGATGTTGTTTGAGGTCGAGGCGGTAGCGGCGGTAGCCGTCTGAGAGATTGCCCTGTGGGAGCGGGCTTGCTCGCGATAGAAACGGCGCGGTTTACCTGATACACCGCATCGATCCAATCGCGAGCAAGCCCGCTCCCACAGGGACAATGTGGGGCGTTAAACCTGCAATAACCGCTCGCGCAGTTTGCCGATTTCGTCGCGCATTTGCGCTGCCGCCTCGAACTCGAGATCGCGGGCCAGGGCGTACATTTTTTCTTCCAGTTGGCGAATGCGCTTGCTGATCTCGCTGGGCGAGCGCAGCTCGTTCTCGTACTTGGCGTTTTCTTCCGCGGCCTTGGCCATGCCTTTGCGCTTTTTGCTGCGCGAACCCGGCACCACCGCACCCTCCATGATATCCGCGACATCCTTGAACACGCCTTTGGGCGTAATGCCGTTGGCGAGGTTGAAAGCGATCTGTTTCTCGCGCCGGCGTTCGGTCTCGCCAATGGCGCGTTCCATCGAGCCGGTGATGCGATCAGCGTACAGAATCGCCCGGCCATTGAGGTTACGCGCCGCCCGGCCAATGGTCTGGATCAACGAGCGTTCGGAGCGCAGGAAGCCCTCCTTGTCGGCGTCCAGGATCGCCACCAGCGACACCTCTGGCATGTCCAGCCCTTCACGCAGCAGGTTGATCCCCACCAGCACGTCAAATACGCCCAGGCGCAGATCGCGGATGATTTCGACGCGCTCCACGGTGTCGATATCCGAGTGCAGATAGCGTACCCGCACGCCATGGTCGGCCAGGTAATCGGTGAGGTCTTCGGACATGCGTTTGGTCAGGGTGGTGACCAGTACACGCTCTTCCAGCGCCACGCGCTTGGCAATCTCGGAGAGCAAATCGTCGACCTGGGTGAGGGCCGGACGCACTTCGATCTGCGGATCGACCAGGCCGGTGGGGCGCACCACCTGCTCGACCACGCGGCCCGAATGTTCGGCTTCGTAGTTGCCAGGGGTGGCGGAAACAAAAATGGTCTGCGGGCTGATGCGTTCCCATTCGTCAAAACGCATCGGCCGGTTGTCCAGTGCCGAGGGCAGGCGGAAGCCATATTCCACCAGGGTCTCTTTACGTGAACGGTCGCCTTTGTACATGGCGCCCACTTGCGGCACGCTGACGTGAGACTCGTCGATCACCAGCAGCGCGTCGGCCGGCAGGTAGTCGAACAGGGTCGGTGGCGGGGCCCCGGACTCGCGGCCCGAAAGGTAGCGCGAGTAGTTTTCGATGCCGTTGCAGTAACCCAGCTCCATGATCATTTCCAGATCGAAGCGGGTGCGCTGTTCCAGGCGCTGGGCCTCGACCAGCTTGTTGTTGGACCGCAGGTATTCGAGCCGCTCCTTGAGTTCTTCCTTGATCCCTTCCACGGCGTCGAGCAGGGTTTCGCGCGGTGTCACATAGTGGCTCTTGGGGTAGAAGGTAAAGCGCGGCATCTTGCGGATGACTTCGCCGGTCAGCGGGTCAAAGGCACTGATGCTTTCGACTTCATCATCGAACAGTTCGATGCGCACCGCCTCCAGATCCGATTCGGCAGGATAGATGTCGATCACATCGCCGCGCACGCGGAAGGTGGCGCGGGCAAAGTCCATATCGTTGCGGGTGTATTGCAGATCGGCCAGGCGGCGCAGCAACTCGCGCTGGTCGAGCTTGTCGCCACGGTCGACGTGCAACACCATCTTCAGATAGGTCTCGGGGCTGCCCAGGCCATAAATGCACGACACCGTGGTAACGATGATCGCGTCCTTGCGCTCCAGCAGGGCCTTGGTTGCGGACAGGCGCATCTGCTCGATATGGTCGTTGATCGAGGCATCCTTCTCGATAAAGGTATCGGAGGAGGGCACGTACGCTTCGGGCTGGTAGTAGTCATAGTACGAGACGAAGTACTCCACCGCGTTGTTCGGGAAGAATGACTTGAACTCGCCGTACAGCTGGGCAGCCAGGGTTTTATTGGGCGCCAGCACCAGGGTGGGGCGGTTCACATGGGCGATCACGTTGGCAATGCTGAACGTCTTGCCCGAACCGGTTACCCCGAGCAGGGTCTGGTGCGACAGGCCGGCTTCGATGCCTTCAATCATCTGGCGAATGGCTTCGGGTTGATCGCCTGCGGGCTTGAAGCGGGTAACAAGCTGAAAATCGGGCATGAAGGACCTCAGGGTTTGCTTCTATAAAAGCAGTAGCCTTTATAAGTGCATGCGACTCAGGCCGCAGGAAAAAACAGGATACGGCTAAATATGGAGGTCATGTTCGACTGTTTCAAGGTACAGCTCTGATACGGGCATATCGGCAAAGATTGCAATTAGACCAGTGGCCTGAAAATAAACTCAAATACTTGGGTAAAACCGGCAATAGGCTGTTGCCCGAATCCTGATCGGGCTTATACTTGCTCCCCGTTTGTGCACCGCTCTAGTGCAATCGGCTGGAGCGTTGTCACCCCCTCCATTCCCCATTCAGAGCCGCCGTAATAATGAGCCTGTTCTCCGCTGTCGAAATGGCACCACGCGATCCTATCCTGGGCCTCAACGAAGCATTCAACGCCGATACCCGTACCAGCAAAGTGAACCTGGGGGTTGGTGTTTACTGCAACGAAGAGGGACGAATTCCGCTCTTGCGTGCCGTTGTCGAAGCCGAAACGATCCGGGTTGCCCAGCACGCGTCGCGCGGTTATTTGCCGATCGATGGTATTGCCGCCTACGACCAGGCCGTGCAAAAGCTGTTGTTCGGTGCCGAGTCGCCGTTGCTGGCAGCTGGCCGGGTGATCACCACTCAAGCCGTTGGCGGTACCGGCGCGCTGAAAATCGGTGCTGACTTCCTTAAGCAACTGCAGCCAGGCGCAGTAGTCGCGATCAGCGATCCAAGCTGGGAAAACCACCGTGCACTGTTTGAAGCCGCCGGTTTTCCGGTGCAGAACTACCGTTATTACGACGCCGCCAGCCATGACGTCAACCGTTCCGGCATGCTCGAAGATCTGAATGCCTTGCCGGCCGGCTCCATTGTTGTGCTGCACGCTTGCTGCCACAACCCGACCGGTGTCGACCTGACCCCGGCCGACTGGCAGAACGTGCTGGACGTGGTCAAGGCCAAAGGCCTGATCCCGTTCCTGGACATGGCCTACCAGGGCTTTGGCGACGGCATCGACGAAGACGCAGCAGCAGTACGCCTGTTCGCCGGCTCGGGCCTGAGCTTCTTTGTTTCCAGCTCGTTCTCCAAGTCGTTTTCTCTGTACGGCGAGCGTGTCGGTGCACTGTCGATCATCACCGAATCGAAGGAAGAGAGCGCCCGTGTGCTGTCCCAGGTCAAACGCGTGATCCGTACCAACTACTCCAACCCGCCGACTCACGGTGCAACCATTGCTGCAGCCGTGCTTAACAGCCCTGAGCTGCGTGCGATGTGGGAAGACGAGCTGGCAGAAATGCGCCTGCGCATTCGTGGCATGCGTCTGCAAATGGTTGAGCTGCTGTCGAAAAAGGCTCCTGGGCATGACTTCAGCTTTGTTGCACGTCAGCGTGGCATGTTCTCGTACTCCGGTCTGACCGTTGAACAAGTAACGCGTCTGCGTACCGAATTCGGTATTTATGCCCTTGATACCGGCCGAATCTGCGTGGCTTCTTTGAACCAGCGCAACATTGAGGCGGTAACCGACGCCATTGTTCAGGTCATCTGAATAATGCAGGTAGAAGTCAGCAAAAGTGTTGACTTCTCTTTTTATATCAGTAAGATAGACGCCATTCCGCGATAGCTCAGTTGGTAGAGCAAATGACTGTTAATCATTGGGTCCCTGGTTCGAGTCCAGGTCGTGGAGCCAGATAGTAAAAAAGCCGCTAGCGATAGCGGCTTTTTTTTGCCTGAAATTTGGCAAGGTACAGATTCTCCCCCCTGGACCTGGACCTCAGCAAAACAATGGCTTATGGCCATTTTCCTACAACCTGAAACGTTTTTTTTAAGATGTTCGTCACGAATATCGCTATTCGATAATAAAAATCGTTTACCTATATCTGAGAATGATTATTATTGGCACCAGTGCTGCCTCGCTAAAAGGACCTGTGTCAGTGATAAAAACTTCTCCGGTTTTTTCCCGGCTACAAGACGGGAAAGTTGTTTATGGCATGCTCAACTCCCTGCCTTCACCCATGCTTTGCGAGATGCTCGCGTTTGCCGGCTACGACTTTGTAATTCTTGATCTGGAGCACTTGCTGCGCTCCGAAGAAGACATCATGCATTGTGTTCGGGCATGTGAGGCCGCAGGTATTTCGCCCTGGCTGCGCATGGCGCAAGTGGACGAGAAACTGATCGGCAGGGCGCTGGACGCCGGTATCGAAACCATCGTGCTGTCACGCACCGAAAGCGCCGTACAGGTTCAGCGCGCCATTGAGGCGGCCTTTTTTCCGCCCCTGGGCAAGCGCGGCATGACCGGTGGGCGCATCACCGGCTTCGGTCGCCTGCCACTGCCCGAATACATCGATCTGGCCAACCGCCAGACCCCCATCATTCCCATGATCGAAAGCCGCGCCGGTGTTGACGCGCTGGGCGACATCCTGCAACTGGACGGGGTCGGCATGATCATGGAAGGCGCCCTGGACCTGGCCCTCGATCTCGGCCTGGGGCCTGATCCTCTCAATCCTCGGGTCTGGCAAACCCTGCAAGGCATGGCCGACGCCTGTCTTGGCGCCGGCGTCGCTTTTTGCGCCAACCCCCGCACCGTCGAACAGAACGCGCTATGGCGCGCCCGCGGCGTGCGCAGTTTTCTGGCCGGTGAAGACCGTGGCTTGCTGCATAACGCACTCAAAGCCCGCCTGCATTCTCTCCAACAGCAATAATGAGTCGACGTAGTCCAATGAAAACAATATCCCTACACTTTTCACTGAGCCTCATGACACTGGGTATTTGCCAGGCTGCCATGGCCGCCGATCAACAACCCCCCGGCCATAGCGTTGAGCTGGCGCCCATGACGATTGAGGGCGATGTACTGGGTGCCGCCAGCGATCAGGAAGTGCGTACCTATGCCGGGAGTCGCAGCGTCATCGATTCGAGCGACCTGAAAAAAGCCAGCACCCGTGGCCTGGATGATGCGCTGCAACGGGTTCCGGGCATCAAGATTTTCGACGAGACCGGTACCGGTGCGCTGCCCCAGATTTCGGTGCGCGGCCTGTACGAGAGCCGCAGCGGACGCATCCAGGCCTTGTCGGACGGCATCCCGCTCGCGCTGGCACCCTATGGCCAGACCGGCCTGTCGCTGTTCCCAATGACCATGGCCACGGTCGACCGGGTTGATATCGTGCGCGGGGGCGCAGCGGTGCAATACGGTCCGAACAACGTCGGCGGGGTGATCAACTTCATCAGCAAGCCGATTCCCCGCGAATGGGAAACCACCCTGCAGGAGAAAACCACGTTCAATGCTGGCGGGCGCCAGTTGTGGGATACCTATCTGGGCACCGGCGGCTACCTGACCGACAACTTCGGGCTGCAACTGGACATCAATACCCTGAGCGGCGAATACGGGCGCGAGCACTCCGATACGGATGTGCAGAACTATCGCCTGCGCGGCCAGTGGAACATCGATGATGACCGGGATCTGAGTTTCGGCGTTCAGCATTACAAGGCCGACATGGACCTGGCCGGTGCCCTCAGCGTCAAGGACTACAAGGACGACCCGCGCCAGTCAACGCGCCCGCTGGACCGCTTCGAGGGTGACACGGATCGTGTGTGGGGCACTTACACCCAGCGTCTTGGCGCCATGGGGCCGTTCGATTCGGTGGAGTTCAGCTGGACCAACTTTGCCCACAACAGCTACCGCAATTTCGTCGTAGGCCTGCCGTTCACTCCGGACGGTACGGCCGTGACCAAGCAGGACGGCCCGCGTGACTTCAAGGTTTGGGGTTCGGAGCCGCGCATCAGCGCCACCATCGATGGCGACACCGTCGGCCAGACCTGGCTACTCGGTGCCCGCTATGTCAGCGAAGACATCAGTTACAAGGTCAACCGGCAGAGTCTGGCTACGGGTGTGACTGCACCGTTTCGCGACTGGAAATTCGATGACAGCGCCCGTGCCTTCTACATCAGCAACGCCATCAGCCTGCTTGATCATCGCCTGACCATCACCCCCGGCGCGCGCTATGAAAACGCGCGCATGAACTACAGCGATGGCATCACCGGGTTCGAGCGCGAGAACAAGTCTGAAGAATGGCTGCCGGGCCTGACCGTGGGTTACCAGGCCAACGACGCCTGGTATGTCTATGCCAACGCGCAGAAGTCCCTGCGTCCACCTCAGGTTACGCAGATCGTCAAGGAAGGCGCGGTCGGTGCCGAGCTGGCCTGGAACTACGAGACCGGTGTGCGTTACACCCCGTGGGAGGGCATGCGTGTCGACTTCAACCTGTACCGCATCGACTTTGATGACCAGATTGTCTACAACGCTACCACCGACCGTTTCGACAACCTTGGCAGCACACGTCATCAGGGTTTCGAGACCGATATTTTCTGGACCCCGCAGGCCATGCGTGATCTGGACCTGCATGCCGGTTATGCCTACCTCGATGCCAAACAACGCAACGGCACTTACAAAGACAACGAAGTGCCGTACTCCTCGCGAAACCAGTTTATGGTGGATGCCCGCTACCGTTTTGCCGAGCACTGGACCTACAACCTCGACGGTCTTTACATCAGCAAGGCCTACACCGACGCTGCCAATACCCGCGAAGAAAACGCCTCTGCCAGCGTGGGTGAACTGCCTTCTTACTGGGTGTGGAACACGGCTATCGAACGTGAGTTCCCGCTGGCCGACAAGAGCATCCTGACCGCCTCGGCGGGCATCAGTAACCTGTTCAACCGCGAATACTATTTCCGAGGTATCGACACCAGCCCTTGGGGTCGTCAACCCGCGCCAGAGCGTTCGCTCACCTTAGGCGTCAATTACCGCTTCTAAACCGCGCACACGCGCTTTTGTAAATCAGTTGCCCATCCTGCGGGACGGGCAACTGTTGCCCCCAGGAAAGTGCCATGCAACGTCCATTCGTCATCCTTGCTCACGTCACACACCCAGCCATTCTCGAGGGCTTTATGCCAGCCGCGCAGCAGCGCGGGCTGCCAATTGTGCTGATCACCGATCATGCTCAGGAACATCGTCGCCTGCTTGCCGGCTCGTCTCTTTCGCCGGACCGGCTGCAGGTGATCGAATGTGATGTATTCAACCCGCTGGCGGTCATCGAAACCCTCAATGGCCAGGGTTTGCGCCCGGTTGCCGTATTTTCCAACAGCGATCACCTGCAAACCGCGACAGCAGTCGTGGCGGAGGCGTTCGAGTGCCCCGGCAAGAACTGGCGGTTGTGCCATGCCGCCAAGAACAAGGCCGCCATGCGTGAGCGCATGCAGCGTCTGGGTCTGCCCGGGCCGTGGTTCCAGGTGCTTGCCTCGGGCTGCGCGTTGCCTGCTGATGCGCCATGGCCAGTGGTGGCCAAGCCCCGTGAAGGGGTGGCCAGCCTGGACGTGCGCTTGTGTCACAACGCCGCTGAACTGAGTGCTTACTGTGAACGGTTCTGGGAGCAGCAACCGGACCGTGCACTGCTGCTGGAGGCTTACCTGGAAGGGCCACTGTTCACCCTTGAGACCCTCGGTGACGGTCGTAGCCTGCAAGCCATTGGCGGCTTTGACGTAAGCCTTTCTGCGCCGCCCCATTTTGTCGAACTCGCTGCCCGCTGGAATGGCCCGCTAAGCAGCGCACAGCGTACCGCGGCGCTGGCGCAAGTGGCGGCATTCGGGGTCAATTTTGGCGTTTGTCACAGCGAATTCATCCTCACCGCACAAGGCCCGGTGCTGGTCGAGATCAACTATCGCAGTATCGGTGACGGCCGCGAGTTTTTGCTGGACCGGCTGCTGCCACAGGGCTGGTTTGACCGAATCGTTGCCCTGCATCTGGGGCAGGCGCTGGTCGACGCACAACCGGCTCGGGCCCAGGCAACCGTGCACTATCTGGTGGCCGAGCGTTCGGGGCGGCTGGATCAGGCCAGTGCCAGTTTCAATGTCGAATCCGCAGACCACTGGTGCGATTACCGGGCGCTGCAACATCCCGGCGACACGGTGACCATCAGCCACTCCAACAAGGACTACGTCGGCGTATTGCGCCTGATTGCCCCGGATGACGTGAGCCTGGATGCGCAATTGCATTCGACCCTCAACGACCTGAAATGGGTGGTGGCATGAACCTGCAACCAGAAGCTGCCGATCAGGCCTACATCACCCGCCGCATCATCGATTGCTGCCTGCGTGAAGATATCCGCGGAGTTGTCAGTCAGGGCCGGATCTGTCCGCTGCCCGAGGCGTTGCATCAGCTGCTTGCGCATCAATCCAGCGGCATCTGGCTGCGGATCACCGATCTGGCGGCTGACGAGTTGTGGCTGCCAGTGGTCAAGGCGTATCCGTTGCAGGATTGGAGTGTTACCGGCGATGCCTGGATCCGGGTATCGCGACAGCACCCGCCTGAGGTCCAGCGTGGCTACTCGCTCTGGCTTGGCCACCTGAGCCAGGGTCTGGACGCTGAAAGCCTGGGGTTGTTCGAGGCGTATCTGAAAGAGGCCGATTGCGCCACGCAACACCGGACCCTGTGCAAGCAGGCCGGTCAACGCAATGCCGCCGCGCTCGGCGATGTGATCGGGCTCCAGCACTGGTCGCAGCGCCTGTTGAAGATTGATCAGCTGGCCAGCTATCTGGACCACCCGTACTACCCGACTGCACGGGCCAAAAGCGGCTTCGATGACGCAGCCCTTGAACGCTATGCGCCGGAGTTTGCACCGCGTTTCAAACTCAACTGGCTGGCGATCCCCAAGCAGGCCATGACCCTCACCAGTGTGCAGCCGCCGCACTGGCCGGGTTTCGAGGAGGTAGGCTTGCCAGGCACTTTGCACAACAGCCACTCACTGCTGCCGGTGCATCCGTTGACCTGGGCTGTGCTTGAACAGTATGGCTTGCCTGAGGGCGCACTCAAGGCGCCACACACGGCCATGCAGGTTGAGCCGACGCTGTCCGTGCGTACGGTGGTGTGCATTGATCAGCCCCATTGGCATATCAAATTACCGTTGCTGGTCACTACCCTGGGCGCGCGCAATCTGCGTCTGATCAAACCGACCACCCTGTACGACGGCCACTGGTTTGAAACCACCTTGCAGGCGCTCGCCAGGCGAGATCCGGAGTTGGGATCACGCTATTTGCACGTAGATGAACAACACGGCGGTCATGTCGCCCAAAGCCGTCATCTGGCCTATATCGTGCGCCGCTATCCGGCGGGGCTGGAGCACACCACACTGGTGCCGGTGGCTGCACTGGCCAGCCCTCTTGCGGGTGGGCGCCTGTTCCTCGAACAGCTGGTCGAGGGTTTTTATGCCGGCTCCCTGCAACACTGGCTCGACGACTACCTTGACCTGTTACTGCAGGTTCATCTACGGCTGTGGCTGCGATACGGCATCGCGCTTGAGGCCAACCAGCAGAACGCCGTGCTGATATTCGAACACGGCCGGCCAATGCGCCTGTTGATGAAGGACAACGACGCCGCGCGCCTTTGGCCGCAACGTTTCGCTGCAGCTTGTGCGGATCTGGCCGGGCTGCCAGCCGCCTTGCAGGATGAGCGCATTCGTGTCAACAGCAGTCAGCCTTTGGCCGAGATGTTCTGCACCATCACCCTGCAACTGAATATCGTCGCTATTTTGCAGGCCATTGCGGCAGCGGGGCTGGCGCCTCAAGCCAGCCTGTACGACACACTGCGCCGGCGCTTGAGCGGTTGTCTGCAGCAACTCGAAGCCGAAGGCATCAACTGTGACGACGCACGCCGCTGGTTGCTCGACAGCCCAAGGTTGCCGGTCAAGTACCTGCTCAGCGCCGGCAGCCTGTTCAGCAAGGCGCATTCCGGTGCCAGTGATATCAACAAGTTCTATGGCTACAGCGCGGCGAATTTCCTGCTGGAGGAGGTGCCATGCAGCGCCGTTTAATCGCCAGCGTCTTGTTGGGGCATTACCTGTCGGCCTTTACGGCGCTGGGGATTCCGCTCTATCTACCGCACATCCTGGGCGACCTCGCGCCCGGCACGCCGGGATGGGCCATCGGCGTGCTGTTTGTCCTGCCAACCCTGTGCACCGCCCTGGCCGCGCCAGTATGGGGGCGCTGGGCCGATCGCAACGGTTGTCGTCTGTCGTTGCTGCGCGCCCATGCCGGGTTGTTCGCGGGTTTTCTGCTGGCAGGCTTGAGCCCCAATCTGACCGTGTTCGTGCTGGCATTGGTTATCCAGGGCACCTTCGGCGGAGCAATGGCGGCCTCCAACGCCTACCTGTCGACCCAGCTCAAGGGCTCCGGGCTGTCCCGCGCCCTGAACTGGACCCAGTATTCGGCACGGCTGGCAATGATCAGCGGCCCGATCCTGCTGGGGCTGCTGACCTCCCGGGGCTTGGGCATCAACCTTTACAGCTGGCTGGCGTGGTTGCCGCTGCTGGCATTTGTTCTGGTGTTGGCGCTGCCCAACGACAAGCCCGGGCATGCCCTGGACAGCAAACAAAAACCGCCGCCAGGCCAACTGCCAGCCGACATGGCGCGCCTGCTGGCGGTGCAGTTCCTGTTCAGCTTCGCCATGGTGGTCACCTTTCCCTACTTCATGCCATACGGTGAACAATTGGGGATAGGTAACGACACCTTGATCGGTGTGCTCTACAGCCTGCCGCATTTGGTTTATCTGCTGGCCTTGCCCTGGGTCCACAAGCATCAGGGCAACGTCCTGTTGCCGGGGCTGGCGCTGCTGGCGATCAGCAATGCGCTGCAATTCTGGAGCGTGCAGGCAGAGCCGTTGTTCGCCCTGCGTCTGCTCAGTGGCGCGGGCATGCTGCTCAGCTTTGTCGGGCTGCACCGCTGCCTTAGTCAGCGCAGCCGGCAAGGCAGTGCAGGGCGCCTGTTCGGCTGGTTTGACTCCAGCGGCAAATGGGCCGGTACCGCTGCCGGTGTTACGGCTGCTCTGGTCACTCAGACCTGCGGCATTGCATCCCCTTTTCTGGTTGCCTGCCTGGCTGCCATGGCCGCCATGGTCATGGCGCGCCCTCTAATGATCACTTCCCGGGAGATTCCGGCATGACGTTCGTTCCCAATACCTTGTCCCTGAATGACCATGCCCTTGATGGTGAAGCCCAGCGCCATGCCATCGAGTGCCTGCTCAATTGCTATTTGCGCGAATATGCATTGCCGCGCAACGAAGCCGATCTGAATTACCAGGCACAGGATGTGCCGATGAGCCTGCGTCAGGCCGGCGCTCGTTGCATCAGCATCAGCCTGCCGGGCGGCCGTTTGGTGGTGCGCATCGACAGTGCCAGCCTGCTGGGCCGCTGTCATTACATCGGCGCGCCTTATTTCAAGGGCAACCAGCAGGGCTGGCGGCCACTGGAGGCCCGGGAACTGGCCAGCCTTCTGTGTACACCACTGAGTGGTGCCGGGCGTGTCGGCGAGATGCTGCAACAGTTCGCCAACAGCCTGCAGATCACCCGGGCCTTCCTGCGTCATTCCCGTCCGGCCAACGAAGCTGCCGACAGCCTGCTGGCATCCGAGCAGCATCAGCTCTGGGGGCATGCCCTGCACCCGACACCGAAAAGCCGCGAGGGTATATCCCATAACGATTTGCTGGCCTGTTCGCCTGAGGTCGGGGCGTGTTTTCAGTTGCACTGGTTCAAGATCGACCCGGCGCTGCTTCGCCATCAGGGTGAGGACCCGCGCAGTACCCTGCAGCAACTGTCGGGGCGCGACGACGCCTATCCGTGTCACCCCTGGGAAGTCGCCCGCATACTGGCCGATCCGCTGGTGCAGCGGGCGCAACAGCAGGGTCTGATCGAATACCTTGGCCCTCTGGGTCAGGCCATGTTCCCGACCTCGTCGGTGCGTACGCTCTACCACCCGCAACTGGCTTATTTCATGAAGTTCTCGATGCATGTGCGGCTGACCAATTGCGTACGCAAGAATGCCTGGTATGAGCTGGACAGTGCCGTGGCCCTGACTCATCTGCTCCGGCCGGTCATGAGCGAGCTGGCAATCCGGCAACCGGACTTTTTGCTGATGCCCGAGCCCGCAGCCTCCAGCCTTGATCTCGGTGCTTTGGGTACGCTGGAGCAGGCCCGCGAAGTCACCGAATGCTTCGGTATCGTTTACCGGGAAAACCTGTCCATGGCCGATCGCGGGGCGTATCAGCCGCAGGTGGCAATGGCGCTGTTTACCTGGGACTTGCAAGGTCGCAGTGTCTGTCGTCACCAGGTTCGACGTTATGCCGACATCACCGGCCTGGGCATTGAGCAGGCCACGCTCAACTGGCTGGATGCCTATGCCGCGAAAATGCTCGGCGGCGTGCTGTACTGCCTGTTCCGTCAGGGGGTGGCGCTGGAGCCGCATTTACAAAACACGGTTGTCGGCTTTGCTCAGGACGGCTTGCCGAACCGGGTGTGGATCCGCGATCTGGAGGGCACCAAGCTGGTTCCTGAAATCTGGCCGGCAGAGCGCTTGAGCGCGCTCGACGAGCGTACCCTCAACTCGGTGTACTACAGCGCGCAAAAGGCCTGGCAGCGGGTGGCTTACTGTGCGCTGGTGAATAATCTGGGCGAGGCGATTTTTCATCTGGCCAATGGTAGCGAGGCTCTGGAACAACAGTTGTGGACGCGCACCGGCGAGCTGTTGCACGAACAGTGCGCGCTTCTCGGTCATCCGCAGCAGCTGCGCGAGTTGTGCGCCGGTGCGCCATTCCCCGGCAAGGAAAACTTTATGACCCGTCTGATGATGCGCGCCGATCGCGAAGCAGGTTACACCCAGCTGCCCAGCCCATTGGCGTTTATTGCAAAGAGTAAGTGCGCATGACTCTTCCTGTCGCTGTCACCCGCTGTATCGAACAGCTCAAGGCTGAGCACGAGGGGCCATTGTGTGCCTATGTCTACGACTTGCCTGCCCTTGAACAGCATATAAAGGCAATGCGCGCCGTGCTGCCCGATAATTGCGAATTGTTCTATGCCGCCAAGGCCAACCCGGAGGCGCGGGTGTTGAAAACCCTTGCACCGTGGGTAGACGGTTTCGAAGCGGCCTCGGGCGGGGAGCTGACCTGGCTGCATGAGCAGTGCCCCGACGAGCCACTGATCTTTGGCGGCCCGGGCAAGCTTGATCGTGAACTGGATATCGCCATGCAGTACAGCATCTCGGCGTTTCATGTAGAGAGCGTGACCGAGCTTCGCAGTCTGGCGCGCATCGCTCGCCAGCGTGGCGTGAGGGCTGCGCTGATGTTGCGCTTGAACCTCAAGCTGACGCAGGCACCGCAGAGCAGGCTGGTCATGGGCGGCAAGCCCACGCCGTTCGGGCTGGACGAGCAGGGGCTGGCAAGTGCACTGCAATTGTTGCGCGAAGAGCCGTCTCTGGAGCTCAAGGGGCTGCACTTTCATATGCTGTCACACCAGCTGGATGTCGATGCGCACCTTGCGTTGATACGCAGCTACTTCCTGACTTTCCGCCAGTTGTGTGTCGACCACGACCTGCAACTGCCCGTGCTGAATGTCGGAGGCGGCATGGGCATCAACTACCAGAACCCGGCGCAGTCGTTCGACTGGCCAAGGTTTTGTCAGGGGCTCAAGGGGCTGGTTGATGAGTTCGGCATGGGCGCGACCCGAATCCGCTTCGAAATTGGTCGCTTTATCAGCGCAGCCTGCGGCTATTACGTCATGCAGGTGCTGGATATCAAAAGCAGCCACGGCGAATTTTTTGCCATTGGTCGAGGCGGCACTCATCATTTCCGCACGCCTGCAGCGCAAGACCATAACCATCCGTTCACGGTTATGCGGGGCACAAATCCCCCGCAGATAAGCGGTCAGGACGTCACCCTGGTAGGCCAGTTGTGCACGCCCAAGGATGTGCTGGCCAGGCAGCAACCTGTTGCGCAACTGGCGATTGGTGACCTGCTGGTGTTTAGCCTGGCGGGTGCCTATGCCTGGAATATCTCGCACCAGAACTTCCTGATGCACGAACCGCCTCTGAAGGTGTTTATCGACGGGTGATGCCATGGAGTTGCCAGCCAGGGTGCCGGCAACTCCATCCTTGGCAATCAGCCATCCACGCTGATTCCTGGTATGCATCGAAATCTATAAAAAGCACGTTTATCAGGAAACCCACAGGGCCACGCAATACGGCTTTGCCCGGGTTTTCATGCGCAAGCTGCTTCAAGCCCAAGCCGGATACTGAACAGCCCATAATGATGCAGGCTGTTCAGTTGAAGTCATCACCAAGGTCGGCCAGGGCTTTACTCCCCCAGTAAAGCCCTGTTGAGAAAGTCATATCCCAATTTGATCGATGGCACGCTGATGCAAATGAAGATGATGCCGAACTGCCAGTGAACAATCTTGCCCTGGGCCTCCAGCGCAGTAATTGACGAGCGCAGTTCGAGGCCTTGTTCCTTGACGGATGACCTGAGCTCTACACCTTGCTCCCTTATCAGAACGCGCAGTTCAGCGCCCAATTCTGAAATGGAGGCTTTCAGGTGCCGTTCGGTTTGCCCGAGGTCTGATTTGGAGGCGAGATCTTTCACTTCATTCTCCCAGGCTTCGACAACGGCTTTAGTTTTACCTGAAGGCATACTGATGGATGTCAGCGCGTCGTAAAGGGTAATGGATGATTTCATATTGTCTCCTGCGATTGGCAAGTGACGTCGGGCCGCCATCTGACGCCTGACTCCTGTCACTGTGAGGGCGATTCACTCCTTGCCTGAGATTCTACTTTTATCCCGAATCAATACAGTCAGACCTTTCTTAGCGTTGCGTCAGTCGCGGTGGTATTTCTGGTGACCGATTATGATTACGAGTAGAGCAGCATCGTGCTGGCGCAAAAAAGCCTGCAGTCAGCAGGCTCTTTGCATGAGTCAGGTTGCAGCACGCAGCATCAGCGTGGCGTCGGTTGCACCACCGGCTGTGGCGTCATCTGCGGAGCGTTGTGAGCAGGCAGCATTTCCCAGGCATCACGGGGCTCGTCCAGATCTCGGTTGAGGGTTTCCGGGGTCTTGAAGGTGGTGTACAGGGTGATCAGCGTCAGCAGCGACAGGTAGCAGGCAATCGGCAACCAGGCGCCGATACCGGCGCTGGCATCGCCATCGTGACTGGCCACGACCAGAGCGATCAGCCCGGCGCCAATCAAGGGCGCAATACCGCCAGCAATCACCGCCGAGGCTTCCCGGGCAATGGATACGCCCATATAGCGGTGGCGCGAGCCGAACAGTTCAGGCATCAGCGCCGCCTGGGTGCCGAACATGCCCCAGGTGCCGATGCCCAGCGCGATAGAGATAGCAATAATGCTCGCGATCACATTGCCCTGGCTCAGTATCCACCATACCGGGAACGCCAGTGCCAGTTGCAGCAGCGCAAAGGCCCGGTACACCACTACACGGCCAAAACGGTCGCTGAGTTTACCGGCAATCGGCACGGTCAGAGCACCCAGGCTGGCGGCGCAGATCAAGGTGAGCACGCCCACCGGCCCTTGCAGGCCGACCACACCAACGATGTAACTCACCGCCAGGGCCTGATAAATCGAAGACCCGCCGTTTTCTCCCAGGCGTAGGCCAATGCCCAGCAGCAGCGTCGGTTTTGAGTGTTTCATCGCACTTTTTAGCGGATTGTCGCAGACGCGCTTGAGGGCCTTGAGGCGGATAAAGGTCGGCGACTCCTTGAGCGACAGGCGCATGTAAAGGCCCAGGGCGACGATCACCACGCTGCTGAAGAACGGTATGCGCCACAACCCGCTTTCGAGCACGTTGTCACTGCTGCTGATAACCATGAAGTACACCAGCGCGGCAAGGATGGTGCCCAGTTGAATGCCAAGGAAGGGCAGGGCAGCGTAAAAACCGCGTCGGCCCGGGGGTGCATACTCGGTCATCATCACTGCCGCGCCGGCCTGTTCGGCACCTGCACCGAGGCCCTGGAGCAAACGCAGCACCACCAGCAGCACCGGGGCCAGGTAGCCGACTTGATCAAACGTGGGCAGGGCACCGATCAGGGTGCTGGAAATACCCATCAGCAACACCGTGGAGGTGAGCACGAACTTGCGTCCCACGCGGTCACCGATCATGCCGAACAGCACACCACCCAATGGCCTTATCGCGAAGCCCAGGAAGTAGGTGCCGAAGCTGGCAATCAGGCTCATGGTGCGGGTTTGTTCAGGAAAGAACAGCGGCCCGAAAATCAGCGCCGCTGCCAGGGTGTAGAGGGCAAAGTCGTAGTATTCCAGCGCACTGCCCAGGGAGCAGGCCCAGGCAGCGCGGTGCAGGTCTTTTTTGTGTTCCGGGCTTTCGGGGACCAATTCAATATCAGATGAAGCATGATCGTGAGTCATGTTGGTACCTTCTGGTAGGCGCCTTTACGGCATCTTGTTATCGATAGGCAGCAGGGGGGCTTACAATTTGAGTCGATGTATCTCCTCGAGCATGGCCTGCTCCATGATGTTGATGGGGGCCTCCACGCCGGTGTACAACTCGATTTGCCGGCAGGCCTGCTGCACCAGCATGCGTGTGCCGGACACGGTGCGGCAGCCCAGCGCGGCGGCTTGCAGAAGCAAGGCGGTACGCACGGGCATAAAGGCTACATCCATGACGATCAGATGGCTGGCCAGCAGCCCGTCCAGCGGATTGTTGTCGGGCTGCCTGAAGCCCACGCTGGTGGCATTGATCACGATGTCGAAATCCCGGGCAGCAAAGGCCCCGACACTGCCACCCCAGCGTGCACCCAGATCTGCGGCCAGCGCCTGGCCACGCTCACTGCTGCGGTTGAACACCGTGACCCGGGCTGCCGCTTGCAGGCAGCCAAAGACCACGGCCCGCGCTGCGCCACCGGCGCCGATTACGGCAACACGCTGGTTATTGAGCTCGCAGACTTCCTGCAGGGCGCGTACTGCACCCAGGTAGTCGGTGTTGTAGTCGGTGAGAACGCCGTCGATGTTATTGATGGTGTTGACCGCGCCAATGACCAGCGCGGATTCATCGATCGCGTCCAAATGCTCCATCACGACGGTTTTGTAGGGCATGGACACGTTCATGCCGCGCACACCCAATGCGCGGATGGCCGCGACGCCCGCCACCGGGTCCTCGATGCCGAAGCAGACGAAGGTGTAGTCCAGGCCCAGGGCCGCGTAGGCCGCATTGTGGATTTTCGCAGAGAGAGAAAAGGGCGAGCCCATGATCGAACCGCACAGGGTTGGCAGGGACTGGGGCATGCGTGCCTCCTAGTATTGGATTTATGAGTGGGGCAATAAGCCCACTTTCAACCCCTGCAGCGCAGTGTGCCAATCGTATATGGTGATGCCGTGATCACGGATGCTGATCACGGATGCTGATCACCAGCTGAGACTTGATGATTGGCGATGACTGCAGCACATTGTGCTTCTCCCGGTGTTATGGTGCTGAATCCTTCCTGCCAACGGATTTGTTGTGATGACTACACCGCGTGCTGCTGTCGGCCCGATCAAGGCCGTGATTTTCGATATGGACGGGTTATTGCTGGATACTGAGGGTATTTACACCGAAGTCACGCAGATCATCGCCGAACGCTACGGTCGCACCTATGACTGGAGCATCAAGCAGCACATCATCGGCCGTGGCGCCCTGGACCTGGCAGAATTTCTGGTCAAGGCGCTGGAATTGCCGATCACCGCGCAGGAATTTCTGGTTGTCCGCGAGCCGTTGCTAAAAGAACGCTTCCCCAAAGCCACGGGCATGCCGGGTGCCGAGGCGCTGGTGCGCCATCTCAAGGCCCACAAGGTGCCAATTGCCGTGGGCACCAGTTCATCGCAACATTCCTTTGCCCACAAAACCACCTTGCATGGTGAGTGGTTTGAGCTGTTCGACACCATTGTCACCGCTGACGACCCTGAAGTGGGGGCAGCCAAGCCTGCACCGGATATCTTCCTGACGGCGGCACGGCGCCTGGGTGTTGCGCCCGAGCACTGCCTGGTATTCGAAGATTCGCCTTTCGGGGTAACGGCTGCCAAAGCCGCCAACATGACTGCGATTGCCGTACCTGATGTAGCCATGGCCGACAGCAAGTACACGCATGCCGACCTGATCATCCGCCAGCTGGCCGACTTTGATCTGGCGGCTTATGGTTTGCCGCCGATGCGATAAGTGCTAGCCAGATCCCTTACACGCGATTATTGCACCGGCAGTTTTTCCAGTGCCGCACGCAATTCGTCGGCGCTGGAAAACTCTTGCTGTGACATTAGTTTGCCACTCTCCAGTTGCAGCCACAGTATCTTGTCTTCGGCACCGGGATACTGGGCGGCAACAGCCCCGTCGCGGTCAAGCACAACACGGTAGCTGTAGTCACGCATGGCCGGGATGGCGATAAATTTGCCGATCAGCGAGGGCATGCGCTGCACATCGGCGAGAAACACCACATTGCGTGCTTCCAGGTAGCCCTTGGCCTGGTTTTCCAGCGCAGCCTTGACCAGCTTGGAACCGTCCATATTGCGCGCTACCAGCAGCACCTGGGTTTTTTCGTCCAGGGTGTAGGGTTGGTCATGCTGGTCGTTCAGGGTCCATGGCGTCAGGCGCTCACCGATATTCGCGGCCTGGGCCAGCATGGAAAACGCGCTCAACAACAGCACAAGTGCAATTCTCACCGTTTGATACCCCTTCAGTTAATGGTTCTGGCCTGACAGGTTTCAGGCATGGCCGGTATGGTATCCCACAGCACAAGGTAAAAGGTCTGAGACGCATTTAGCTACAAATTGCTCTATGGTTAAGCGCTACCGGCCCAAGGAAACGCCAAGATGACGCGTCTGACAGCGAAAGACTTTGCCCCTGAATTGCTTGAGCTTTATGACTACTACGCCCACGGCAAGATCAACCGTCGCGAGTTTCTTGACCGTGCTGCTGTATTCGCCCTGGGCACCACTGCGTTATCGGTGCTGACGGCGTTGAGCCCAGACTACGCACTCGCCGAGCAGGTCTCCTTTACCGACCCGGATATCATTGCCGAGTACATCATGTACCCATCGCCCAGGGGCAACGGCCAGGTGCGCGGTTATCTGGTGCGGCCAGCCAAGGCAGCGGGCAAGCTGCCAGCCGTGGTGGTGGTGCATGAGAACCGCGGGCTGAATCCTTACATCGAAGATGTTGCCCGGCGCCTGGGCAAGGCGGGATATATCGCTCTGGCACCCGATGGCCTGACGTCAGTGGGCGGATATCCCGGCAATGATGAGCAAGGCCTGGCGCTGCAGCAAAAAGTCGACCCTGCCAGGCTGATGAATGACTTCTTCGCGGCGGTGGAGTGGTTGATGCAGCATGATGCCAGTACCGGCAAAGTTGGGATTACCGGGTTCTGCTATGGCGGCGGGGTGGCCAATGCGGCGGCAGTGGCCTACCCGGAGCTGGGAGCTGCAGTGTCGTTTTACGGGCGCCAGCCCGGTGCAGACGAGGTCGCCCGTATCCAGGCACCGTTGATGCTGCACTACGCCGGGCTGGATACACGGATCAATGACGGCTGGCCAGCTTTTGAGCAGGCGTTGAACAGCAACGGTAAAGTCCATGAAGCGCATATTTACCCGGGAGTGAATCACGGCTTTCATAACGACTCGACGCCTCGCTACGATGAAACCGCGGCTACTCTGGCCTGGAACAGGACCCTGGGCTGGTTCGGCAAGTATCTGGCGTAGCGGGCTTAGCCGTTCTTCTTGCGCAGGCTCTTGAGCCGAGCGCTGGCGCGCTGCACGGCGGCCATTTTTTCCGGGCGCTTCATGCCCCGCCACTTGCGGATATCTTCCCGGGTTCGACTGCAGCTCACGCATAGCTCACCACTTAACTGGCAAACTGCAATGCACGGGTTTTCAATGTCTTTTGCCACGGTTCAACTGCGTCCGGTCTGTTTTTGCGCCAGGCGCTTGGGCCAGTTGCCGCCACAACTGCGCTGGCACTCTTCTTCTGAATCGAAGAATACATGGGCCGAGCCGTTACGCACCTTTACGCCGGCATCCGCCAGCGCCTGGGCCGTCAGCTCACCCATATAGCGCGCCTCGCCATCGGCCAGGGCGAAGTCTTTGCTGGCTTGCGTATCGAACACCCAGACCACCTTCAGGCTGGCCGGGAAGGCCTCGTAGTCAACAACATGGGTCAACCAGGCAAACCCCGGGATCTGTGATTTGGCCGTTTCGCAGGCCTCGGTCAGGGAGGTGATCAGGCGACGTTCGATCTGTGCCTGGGTGCGTTTGCTTAAAGACATGGGTGAATCCTGTTGATAGGCGGGGCAAAGGCACGATTATACCTGAGCGCGGGGCTTGGCTACTGCTGCTTCGCCCAGAGTGCCACCTGAGGTAGAATGTCGCGGTAAGTCGGCTGGCCGCCCTGGAGCGTCATGCCCACGCAGGTTCCCCGGAAGGAGCCGCGAGCAGGCCGGACATCAAGGGAGTCACATCCGCTGTACCCAAAATGTTACCCAAGTAGCTGAAGCCAAGACCAACAAGAGATCAGCGCCCAAGGTACATGAAGTGAGGTCTGTAACGTGCACAGGCCTTATATGTCTGCCCGTTCGGGGCTTGAAGCTGGCTCGATTGCAGGTGACCGTCTGTAGTGGGTCAGGCAAATTCAGGCACCGAGTGCCGGGCAGATGGCGTTTTATCTTAGGTACTACAACATGTTAAAAAAAATGAACAAGGGGCTACTGGGCCTGGCGCTGACCATGGGGATTACCTCCGTGCATGCGGCAGAACCTAAACACGTGGATGTACTGCTGATCGGCGGCGGCATCATGAGCGCTACTCTGGGTGTATGGCTCAACGAGCTGGAACCCGGCATGTCCATGGAGATGATTGAACGTCTCGATGGCGTTGCCCTGGAAAGCTCCAACGGCTGGAACAACGCAGGTACCGGTCACTCCGCCCTGGCTGAGCTGAACTACACGCCGGAAGACAAGAACGGCAACGTTGAAATCCCGAAGGCCATTGAAATCAATGAGGCTTTTCAGGTATCGCGTCAGTTCTGGTCGTGGCAGGTCAAGAACGGCGTACTGAAAGATCCGCGCTCGTTTATCAACTCCACGCCGCACATGAGTTTTGTGTGGGGCGATGACAACATCAAGTTCTTGAAAAAGCGCTATGAAGCCCTGCAGGCCAGCCCTCTGTTCGCGGGCATGCAGTACTCCGAAGACCCGGTGCAGATCAAGAAGTGGGTTCCGCTGATGATGGAAGGGCGCGATCCCAACCAGAAAATCGCGGCCACCTGGTCTCCGATCGGTACTGACGTGAACTTCGGCGAAATCACACGCCAGTTCGCGGCTTACCTGCAAACCAAGCCTAACTTCTCGCTGAAACTGTCGAGCGAAGTTGAAGACATCAAGCGCAATGAAGATGGTTCGTGGCGCGTGGTGTACAAAAACCTGAAAGATGGCAGCAAAACCGAAACTGACGCCAAGTTCGTCTTTATCGGCGCTGGCGGCGGTGCCCTGCACCTGCTGCAGAAGTCCGGCATTCCTGAAGCCAAGGAATACGCAGGCTTCCCGGTTGGCGGCTCGTTCCTGGTAACCGATAACCCGACTGTTGCCGAGCAGCATCTGGCCAAGGCCTACGGCAAGGCTTCGGTTGGTGCGCCACCGATGTCGGTTCCGCACCTGGACACCCGCGTGCTGGATGGCAAGCGCGTTATCCTGTTTGGCCCGTTCGCGACTTTCTCGACCAAGTTCCTGAAAGAAGGTTCGTACTTCGACCTGCTGACCAGCACCACCCCGCACAACATCTGGCCAATGACCAAAGTGGGTATCGAACAGTACCCACTGGTTGAATACCTGGCCGGTCAGCTGATGCTGTCGGACGAAGACCGCTTCAATGCGTTGAAAGAGTACTTCCCGAACGCCAAGTCCGAAGACTGGCGCCTGTGGCAGGCCGGTCAGCGCGTGCAGATCATCAAGCGTGACGAAGAGAAGGGCGGCGTGCTGAAACTCGGTACCGAGATTGTCAGCGCCAAAGATGGCAGCATCGCCGGTCTGCTGGGCGCATCCCCGGGTGCCTCCACGGCTGCACCGATCATGCTGACCGTGCTTGAAACCGTGTTCAAGGACAAGGTTGCAACACCGGAGTGGCAAGCGAAGCTGCACCAGATCGTGCCGAGCTATGGCACCAAGCTGAACGGCGATCCTGATCGCGTTGCCCAAGAGTGGGCCTACACGGCTGAAGTCCTGCAATTGACTCCACCACCGGCAATCCCGGCGGCAACTCACACTGCAACGCCTGCTACGGAGCCGGCAAAGCCTGCTCCAAGCAACCCAGCGGCTGACATGGCGCTGTAAAAAAACGGCCCCACCCGACGCTGCTCGGGTGGGGCTGCTTTATCTCGCGTTACCGCCTCGCTCAACCCCTTCGCAATACCTCACTGCGTCCCGAACAGGGCCGTCCAGTAAATTCCTGCATCACTTTTTGGGTCTACCGCGTAGGCTGCGCCCAGCTCGCGAAACCCGGGATTCATCACGTTGGCGCAATGACCAGGGCTGGCCAGCCAGCTGTCGACCAGCTTGCGCGTGGTGTCCTGCCCGGCGGCGATATTTTCACCGATCTGCTGCGCGATATAGCCCGCCAGTTCAGCGCGATCCCCCGGGGTGCTGCCATCGCGGCCCTTGTGATCGAAGTAGTTATTGTTGGCCATGTCCCGTGAATGACTCTCGGCAGCGCTAGCCAGGGTGGTGTTCCAGGTCAGGGGCGCGGCAGGGCCGAAGGCCTGGGTGCCGCATTGGCGGGGTTGGTTACGGGCGCTGTTGAGCATCTCGAGGACCTTCTGGCCTTCGGCCTGCCAGTCTCCCAGGCGTGCCGCCAGCAGCGGACGGGCCAGAACGATGCGCCAGTCACGCTGGTCGTGGCTGACGCCGATATCGACAAATTGCGGGTCCAGCACCACGCGGCAAAAGCTTTCCTGGACGGCTTTCATGGCGGCCTGGGCGTCACGGGGGCCGGACAGGTTGATCGCCTGTACGTTGACCATCGGGTATGCCGCCTGTGCCAGGGCTTGCTGCAAATCGCCAAAACTGCTGGCCGGTAGCACCAGGCGGGTGTCGGCCGACAGTGGCGGCAACTCTTGCGAGGCCTGCCCTGCGCACAATTGAATCTGGCTGCGATAAGCATTGATCGAGTCGATCAGTTGCGATTCTTCGCTGGCCACGGCGCCAGCGCTGAACACCAGACTCAGTGTCAAGGCGCCGAGACGGGGCAGGGTGAAGTGAGCGCGCATACGGGTTCCCTCTTAACGGAGTGCAACCATGATGCGTTATTTCGCCCCTTTAGTCTTTTGCCAGGGCCACAAAGGCTTTGGCCCGGGCGGTCAGTTGATCGATCTGGCGATCACGTTTCTTCTCGGCGTCGAGCATGGCCTTTTTGCCGTTACGTTGCAGCAGGTAGGTATGGATCTGGCGCACTTCGGTGGACTGGTAGATCGCGGCGACGTCGAGCACGGCCATCAGGCCGTCGCTGCTATGGTCACGGGTGTTCATCAGCACTTGCGGGCCGCGGGTACCGATGACTTGCTGCCCCATTGCCTCGAATTCCGCAACCTTGGTCACACTGCAAGTCAGCTCGGTGTGAGGGTAGCGGCGCACGACTTCCTCGAGCATCGAACGGGTCACCCCCAGATGGCGGTGGCTGGCCAGCTCGGCCATATAGGCAATGCCGCAGGCCTGGGGGTCGTCCTTGAAAGGCAGGTACAAGGCGAAGCCCGTTACTTTTTCCGGGTCCTGGGCATCGGTGGCGACAATCAGCTCGACCGCAATGCCTTTGGTGCCGTCGAGTGCCTGCAGGTACAGATGCACTTCAAAGCCGATGGCGTACTGATAAATGCTGTACAGCAGATTGCTCGGGGCGATTTCCATCGCACTGATATCGCTCAGGTGATCGACCACGAGCTGCAGGATCTGGCTGTTGATCGGTTCGCTGACCGGGGAATCGTAATGGCTGAGGGTGGTCATGGGGATGGTTTCTATAGTGTGCCGCAGCACAATTCGTAGCAGCTGCCGAAGGCTGCGTCCGATTGCGAAGCGATCGTAAATGCGCAGTGCAAGGTTTATCTGGATAATCGCGGTGGCTGATTTTACGGCGGCTTCGCCGCCGGACGCAGCCTTCGGCAGCTGCTACAAAATCAAAATCAGCTTCGCCGAGCTCAGCGCTGGCTCAACCAGAAGTCATGCAGCGCCCGGGCCGCAGGGGCAATGGCGGCAACGCTTTGCTGGTGGGCGGCAACGTCGAGGTCGTCGGGCAGTTCGAAGTTGTCCTGCTCGGCGCAGTCGGCGATGGCCTGGAGCAAGCGTGCTTGCGGCGCCGGAAGTGCTGGCCAGTTGCTGATGGCCACCGCACGGGTGTAACCAAAACACCATTCTTCCGCCAGGGTTACATCCTGGCCCAGATGTTCGGTCTGCTCGAAACGCGGAACAAATGCGCTGCTGTCCTCAGCCAGTTGCCGGGCCAGGGTATTGATATGGCGAACGCTCAGTTCGATGAACTGTTTGGCTTCCTCAGGGTTTTCCCAGGCCGGGTTCTGACCGCCCCAGATTGCCGGGAACCAGTCGGCGATATCGACCTGAGTCGGGCTTGAAACCAGTGCGGTGAAATAACCGTCGAGCTCCGAAGGGTTGAGCACGGAGTGATCGTCGCCGTATTTGAGCAGCGTGTTTTCGATCACGTCAAAGTCGCTGGCGTTCAGGGGTTGCGATTGCATGTTCGGGCTCCTTGGTGTGGCGGCAAAACGGGTGGTCTGCGGCAGACTCAGTCCACCGAAACAATAGACTCGAGTTCAAAGTATTTAAAGCCAGCCTTGGCCAGGGCTTTTTTCGCCTCTTGCTCGGCGTTGAATCGGCTCAAATCCTTGGAGTCATGGACAAACAGGCTTTCATCGCCGTCAAACACCTTGGTCACCCTCATGGTGACGCGCAGGACAGGCCCGCTGCGCTTTTTCGGCACAGGTGATGGCGCTTTGGCAGGTGCCGCAGCTTTTTTCGGAGCAGGGATGGTTTTGGCAGGAGCCGGTTCAACTTCAGGTTGAACCGGGGCAGCAGGCAGATCAAGGCCGAGCGCTCTGCGCATGTCGTCCTCGGTGAATCCGGCACTCATTGGTATGACTCAGTTAATTTAAAAGACGCGCTTATAGGGCAGAGATTCGGGTTATGGCAAGCGAATTTGTTCATATGCCGCAAAATATGACCTTTTCCGGGGTTAAAGCCCTTGTTCAGAGCCGATTCAGGGGTCGCTAAACAAGCCGTGACCATCCAGCAGTTTCCAGGCAATTTCAGGTCGTTTCTCCAGCGCCCGGCGGATGGCGGCCGGGATTGCCTGTCGGGTTTTTCGGCACAGGCCCGGTTGCTCGGCGAGGTGTATCGCAATGCCTCGCATGGTACGCACTTCTGTGACGCCGGGGTCGATCAGTACTTCAATGCCCAGTTGCTCGTGCATGCGGCGCTGCATATGTTCAAGATCGTCGAAGCTTTTCAGGTTTTCCAGCCGCTCGATCAGCACTTTCTCGGCCTGGCGCGTGAGGTTGAGGATGCGCAGGTCGGTGCCAGGTGTCGCCAACAGTTGCTCCCGCTCGCAGATGCAGGCGCCGGGTGGGCAGGGTGAGCGCAGCGACGCAGAAGAAGTCATCAGGCTCAGCATAGCTGCCCCGGGATTTAGTCGTCCAGACGCAGGGCCATGATCACGGTGCGCTCGTCCCCATGGAACTCGTCGCGTACTTTCGCAAAGCCCAGTTGCGCGTAGAAGGACTCGGCCGTAAGCGAGGAGGGTACCCGCAGCTCTTGAATCTGCGCAACAATGGCCGCCTCCTTGATGCGTGCCATCAATTGCTGGCCTATGCCTCGGCCCTGATGGCCCGGATTGACGAACACACTGCGCACCACCGCGTGATCCAGGCTGGCAGTTCCCACTACATGGTGTTCGTGTACGGCCACGTACATCTGGCGCTGCTGCATCAACTTCAGAATCGAGGCCGGGCAGAAGTTCTGCCCGATCCGGGTGATCACCTCGGGGGAATAGTCCCGGGCATTGGATTCGCGCAAGGCGGCAATCACCACCTTGCTGATGGCCTGGGCATCGCCCGGTGTGGCGCGGCGAATCAGGTACTGCATACACACTCCTTTAGGTCATGCGTCAGCGCTGTTGGCCAGAATGGCGGCATACAGCAGGCGGTCAATGTTGGCGCCGCTCAGGATCAGTGCAACCCGGCGCCCTTTTTGCCTTGAGCGCTCGCTGATCAGGCCGGCCAGCGCGGCGGCGCCTGCGCCTTCAGCGGTGTTATGGGTGGTTTCATGGTAGACCCGAATCGCATGGGCGATCTGCTGGTCGGACACCCGAATCACCCGCGCCGCGCCCTTGGCAATAATTTCCAGCGCCTCGGGCAGCGGTTGGCGACAAGCCAGCCCGTCAGCAAACGTGTGGGCCGACTCGGTGCAGACCACACGGCCCTGCTCGACACTTTGCGCATAAGCATCGGCGTGCGCAGACACCACACCGACAATCTCGGTCTTCAGGCCCAGCAAGTCGCGGGCCTGGATCAGCCCGCAAATGCCCGAGCCCATGCCGATGGGGACATACACTGTGTCCAGTTCTTCCACTGCTTCTAGCAACTCCAGCGCATAAGTGGCCACGCCGCGAATCAGGTCGGGATGGAAGGCGGGGACCAGGTGCAATTTATAAGTGTGCGCCAGCACCGCCGCATGGGTGCGGGCCTCGTCAAAATCCTTGCCGCATTCAATCACGGTAGCGCCGAGGGCACGCATGGCGGCATTCTTTTCCACCGAGTTGCCTTCCGGCACCACGATCCGGATTGGAAGGCCTACGCTGCGCGCTGCCAGTGCGAGGCTCTGGCCGTGATTGCCGCGTGTGGCTGTGACCAGGCCTTTGGTGCCCGGTTCGCGGGCCAGCAACCCCTGCACATATAACAGGCCGCCGCGCACTTTGAAGGCACCGGTGGGCGTGTGGTTTTCATGCTTGACCCATACCGTGCAACCCATGCGTTCGGTCAGCAAAGGCCAGGCCAGTTGCGGTGTGGGCGCCAGGGTCTGGTGCACGGTATGGGCTGCAAGGCGAAGGGCATTCAAATCAAACATGGCACACCGTCATCGAGGGATTTGACTCGATTCTAGGCACGACGCATTGTATGGGCCGACCCTTATATTGCATGGCCAACAATAAATGTGGATGCCAACCCTCAATGACACAGACCAGCCGCGCTATCTTGCGCTGGTCGATGCAATCACCCGGGCCATCGCCTGCGGCGAACTGCAACCCGGTGCACGTTTGCCACCCCAGCGGCGTCTGGCCTGGGCGCTGGGCTGGAACCCCAGTACCACGATGCAGGCTTATCGCGAGGCGGCCAGGCGGCATCTGGTTTCGGGTGAGGTAGGGCGTGGTACCTATGTACTGGCCAGCAGCCAGGAGGCGACGCTGTTCAGGCTGCAACACGCCGATGAGCAGACACCCCGTATCGACCTGCGAACCAACCTGCCCGCCATTGACCATCTTGGTGAAGAGGATGGGTTGGCCTTGTCCTGGTTGCTCGACAGTAACCAGGCGATCCGCTTGCAGGGTTATTTGAGCGCTGCGGATCTGTTGCAGGCACGGGCACAGGGCGCGGCCTGGCTCAAGGGCCGCGGGCTGGACTTGAACGTGGACAACATCATGCTCTGCACCGGCGCCCAGCAAGGGCTGTTTACGGTGCTGCTGTCGTTATGCCAGGCAGGCGATGCGGTACTGGTTGAAGCCTTTACTGCGCCGGGAATCAAGGCTGCCTGCGCACAGTTGCGTTTGCCCATGCATGGCGTCGCGATGGATCGGGAAGGGATCCTGGCGCAGGACTTCGACCGGATGATCCGCGCCACGGGTGCGCGGGTTGCCATACTGACCCCGACCCTGCAAAACCCGACTTCGGCGGTGATGAGCGTTGAGCGCAGGCTGGCGATTGCCGATATTGCCCGACGCCATGGTGTGCAGGTGATTGAAGACGATGTCTATGGTGCGCTGACCGACAGCCCGCCGTTGTACCGCTTTTTGCCCGAGCTCGCAGTGCTGGTCACCAGTTTGTCCAAGACCGTTGCGGCGGGAGTGCGCCTGGGCTGGATTGTGGCTAACCCACAGCTGCTGGCGCGTATTGATCCCTATGCGCAGTCGGCGCACTGGGGGGTATCGCCGCTGTGCCAGGCCATCGCCTGCCAATGGATCAGTGATGGCACAGCACAAGCGCGGCTGGAGTGGCAAACCCTGGAAGTGAGCCGGCGCTGGCGCCTGGCAAAAAAGTTTTTGGGGGCTGCGATGTATCAGACAGACACGCCATCACCGCATATCTGGGTGACTGTGGAAGACGGCGCCGAGGCGTGTCGCGCCGTTGGCGTTGAGGTGGTGCCGGCGGATGTATTTGCGGTGAAGTCCAGCGCTGGCCATGCGGTGCGCATCAGCCTGACGGCGGCTGCCAGTGTCCAGGCTTTAAAAGTGGCGCTGGAAAGGATTGCGGGTTTGCAGCCCTCTCCAGGAGGGAGAGGGCACAGGCCGCAACCAGCAAACAAACTTTAGCGTCCCCCAATCAAGTCCCTTTTCCCTGCCGCAGCGCGTTAGGGTGAGGGGCTTTTCATCTGGCTAACCAAGGAACCCCTATGCGCAGAGAAATCGGCTACTGGCACCGCGAAGGTCGCGAGTTGTTCTACTACCTGGAATTCAAACCTGAAACCGCCGAGTTCTACCTGACCTGCGAACACACGCCTGCCGAAGGCGAGGGCAGTGTGCGCTCGGTATTGCTCAGTGAGGCTCGCGGCGAGCGCTACTACGAAGATGCGCTGTTGATCATCAAAGAGGAACTGTTCAAGCAATACACCCTCTGAAGGTTGCTGGCAAAACCTGCCACGCGCTGGTCACGCCGAGCATGGGCTTGTGCAAAGCACGGTTTTCCCTGCGGTTCACAGCCTGAAGTTCAGGGACTTCAAAGGCTGGGCTGAAGAAATCGATCAGGTGACCCGTTCGCCGGAATCCCTGGCCTTATCTTGGCACTTCGCTGAGCTGCAGGACCCAGGTAATCGCCTGCGCCTTGTCATCCCATACATATCTCAAATGCTGGCCCTGAACCGGTAGTGAAAGTGCTGGAGGGCGAAACGCAGCCACGCATTCGTGGCCGGTCAGGCGCACGCTGTTGTACAGCAGGCCCCAGGCGCCATCTGCCCGCAATGGCTGGGCGAAGGCCTGGGGCAGGCCATATCGGGCAGGTGAAGGATCGTGCAGTCGGGCAACGCCACGTATATCGATCATCGGCTTTACCACGCGATTGATATAGGTGCGCAGGGTGATTTCAATACTGGCTTCCCGGGTGGCCCGCCAGAATTGTTCCTGATGAAAGCAGGTCTCAGCAATGGCGGCCTCGAGGCTGTTGGCACAGTAGTACACACCATAAGTGCCATCGGTAAAACGACTGGCCCGGCCAATATGGGTAAAGGCGGCCATTATCGGCGTCGAGCCTTCGCCGCACAGACGGTCTTCTGGCGTTACCCGTTGCAGCACGCCTGCCTGGTCACGCAGGCGGTCATTGGTCAGGCTTTCGAGGGCGAAGGCGATTTCAAGATCTGCTGGATCCAGGGTGTCTTCAAATACCGAGATGGGCGGGAAGGCGCTATTGATGATGCGGTAAGCCTTGGTCCATTCAGGCAGCACTGCATCTGGCATCAGCCTCGTACTCCATCCAGATAACGACGCACGTCTGCCAGATCGACCACCTGACCGGCGAGCATGTAGCCCAAGGCGCTCTGACCATTAAAGGGCGCTGCGGTGTTGGGTTTGTGTACCCATTCGTAGGCCCGCTCAGGCTTGTTGCTGAACAGGATGCGCAGAGCTTTGTGTACGCCCATCAAGTACGAAATGCGTTCCAGAGTGTCGTGGGGCAAGCGCACGTTCGGCAGTTTTTTGTATTTGAAGTAGGTGGTGTTACCAATGGCGCCGAGCAGGGTGCACTGTTGATCCTTGGTGCAACCCCAGTGCTCCATCAGGCTGAAGAAAAAGGTCAGGGCAACACGACCTGCATCGCCGCTGGTGATGTCGGGCTCAGGATTTTGGGCGACTAGATGCATGACTGCCTCCGATACAGGTATAAATCCAGCCTACTCCGGATATGAATAAATTCAAGACGACCGTTCGTAACTGAATGTTTGCCCCAGTGGCCCGGCAGTGAGTTTTTGCCCCGTGGGGGATTGCCTGTGCGTTGGTCTGTCAGTCTTTGTCTGTCAGTGAAGTTTTCGTGCCGCGCCACGCTAAGCACACCGCCCGGGCATGATCTACGCTTTACTAATGAAGGCTTTCAAAGCTGGAATTTTCAATGCGTAGCCCATCTGAAAACAGCCTGCACACTGCGTTGAAAGCCTGCCGGGAAAGCTTTCTCTCCGTTGGTTTTTTCAGCTTCTTTATCAATGCGTTAATGCTGGTTCCCACGTTCTATATGTTGCAGGTCTATGGGCGCGTGATCACCAGCGGCAGCCTGACCACCCTCAGCATGTTGACGCTGATCATGACCGGTCTGGTGATCACCCTCGGCTGCCTTGAGTGGACCCGATCACGGATCATGGTCCGGGTCAGCAACCGCCTGGACATGCTGCTCAGCCGCCAGGTCTACAAGGCCAGTTTCAAGCGGGCCCTGGAAAGCGGCGGGATGGACGCCTCGGCCCAACCGCTGAATGACTTGACCGGCTTGCGTCAGTTTCTCTCCGGTAACGGCTTGTTTGCCTTTTTTGATGCCCCCTGGCTACCCATCTATATCGCCGTGATGTTTATGTTTCACCCCTGGTTTGGCTGGGTGGCGACGGGCAGTGCGCTGTTGTTGCTGTTGCTTGCGTTTGTTAATGAAAGATTGACCGGGCCGACGCTGGCCCAGGCCAACAAGGAGCATATTGGCGCTTCGCTCTACACCACGAAAAACCTGCGCAATGCCGAAGTCATCGAATCCATGGGCATGCTTGAAACCTTGATGGACCGTTGGTGGACCCGGCAAAAAAATGTGCTGTTGCTGCAATCCCGGGCCAGCGATAAAGGGGCCATGATCAGCACCCTGTCCAGGTCGTTCCGGATTCTGGTGCAATCGCTGATTCTCGGACTGGGGGCCTATCTGGCCGTTGATCATCAGGTGGGGGCAGGGCTGGTGTTTGCCGGGTCGGTGCTGCTGGGCCGGGCACTGGCACCCATTGATCTGATTATCGGCAGCTGGAAAGGCTTTATTGCGGCGCGCTCGCAGTACGCCCGGCTTAACGCGATCCTGGCCAGCCAACAGGCTCAGCCCGAGCGCATGTCATTACCGGCGCCCAAGGGCGACGTGCAGGTTGAGAACCTGACCGTTGCGGCTCCCGGCTCGAATATTGCCATCATCAAGAACATCAGTTTCAGTGTGCCGGCCGGTTGCGTGGTCGGCATTATCGGCCCCAGTGCGGCGGGCAAGTCTACCCTCGCCAGGGCGCTGCTGGGCATCTGGGCACCGCTGCAAGGTGTGGTGCGCCTGGATGGCGCGGATATCAGCGCCTGGGATAAACATGAACTGGGGCCCCATATCGGCTACTTGCCCCAGGACATCGAGCTGTTCGAAGGCAGCGTCAGCGACAACATTGCCCGTTTTACCCGGGTCGATTCCGAGAAAGTCATTCTTGCGGCCACCACGGCCGGTGTTCACGACATGATCCTGTTGTTGCCCGATGGCTACGACACCGTGATTGGTGGTGACGGCGTGGTACTTTCCGGCGGGCAGCGCCAGCGCATAGGGCTGGCTCGCGCCCTGTACGGCAGCCCGCGGCTGATCATCCTCGATGAGCCCAATTCCAATCTCGACGAAGTCGGTGACCGAGCCCTGATAGCTGCCCTTCACAGGATCAGGCTGTCAGGTGCCACCCTGTTTGTGATTACCCATCGCACCAATATTGTGTCCCAGCTTGACCGGCTCATGGTGATGAGCAACGGCGGCCTCAGTCTGTTCGGGCCGCGTGAGCTCGTGCTGACGGAGCTCAACGCACAGCAGGCGCCAAAACAGACCATGCAGGCTGAAACCGCCATGGCTGCGGTGGCTAACGGCAAGGACGGTTCCGATGAACCCCATGATCCCAATTCCATCAACTGACAACTTTGCCGAACTGACCACTAGCGATCGAAAAATCCGACGCCTGGGTTTTGTCATTGTGGTGCTGACTTTCGGCGTGTTCGGCACCTGGGCTGCGTTCGCGCCGCTTGATGGCGCGGCCTATGCACCGGGTGTGGTGACCGTGCAGGCGTATCGCAAAACGGTACAGCACCTTGAAGGCGGCATCGTCAAAGAGGTGCTGGTACATGACGGTGATACCGTCAAACAGGATGACCCGCTGATCATTCTCGACGATACGCCGCTGCGCTTCGAATACCAGATGACCCGTGGGCAACTGATTGCCGCCAAAGCCATGGAAGCCCGGCTTGTGGCAGAGCGCGACAATCTGCCCGAGATTGCTTTTGCACCGCTGGCCACAGCCGACATCCAGCGGGGCGGCGAAGCGCGCCAGGGCGAAATCCGGGTATTCAACGCCCAGCGAGGCTCGCGCCTGGGGCAGATTGCCGTGCTGCAAGAGCGCATTGACCAGTTGAATGAACAGATCAATGGCACCCAGGCGATTATTGGCGCCAAGGGGCATCTGGACAGGTCTTACAGTGGTGAAATTGTCGAATTGACTGACCTGCTGGCCCAGGGCTTTGTCGACAAACAGCGTCTGCTCGAGCAGGAACGCAAGCGCCAACTGCTCAGGTCGGAAGTGGTCGAGCACCGTTCCGCAATCACCACCATCCGCTTGCAGATCAATGAAACCCGGCTGCAGATCCTGCAGATCGACAAGGACTTCAATGCCGAAGTGGTCAAGCAACTGGCAGAGGTCCAGAGCAAAATTTACGACCTGCAGGAGCGCGCCAGCGCCCTGGAAGACCGCCTGGGCCATATCGTGATTCGCGCCCCCGAAGCGGGCATGGTGATCGGCATGACCGTGCATACGATTGGCGGCGTGGTGCGCCCGGCGACCCCGTTGCTAGATATTGTGCCGTCAGTCTCGGGGCTGGTTATAGAGGCCCAGGTGGCGCCGGTGGACATTGATCGTGTTGCCATCGGCAGGCGCGCGGATATTCGTTTTGGCGCATTCAACAGCGCCACCACACCGGTGATCGAAGGCGAGGTCAGCAGTGTTTCGGCAGACCGGCTGATCAATGAAAAAACCGGGGCCGGTTATTACCTCGCCCGGGTCAAGGTGACCAAAGCCGGTGAGCACACCCTGGGGGAACGCAAGTTGCTGCCGGGCATGCCGGCGGACGTGTTGATCATCACCGGGCAGCGCACTCTGCTGCACTACCTGATGCAACCGGCGCGCAATGCCCTCTCACAATCGATGATTGAGGAGTGATCATGCAAGTGACTGCACGCGTGCTGGGTGGTTTGTTCGGGCTTGCCGCGGGGGTTGCCCTTGCGCAAGGCGCAGTGCCGGCGGCGCAAGGGGTCAGCGCATCGACATTCACCACTGACCTGATGCAGTTGTATCGCGAGGCCCGTTTGCAGGACCCGCGAATATTGGCCTCCCGTGCGCGGGCGCAAGCAGGGCAGGAGTACCAGCGTGAAGCCATGGGCACCCTGTTGCCGCAGGTATCGCTCAACGCCGGGGTCAACCGGATTCACCAGGAAAACGAGCTGGTGCAGCAGAGTTTCGACAGTGAAGTCTACAGTCTGGTATTGCGTCAGTATCTGTACAACAAGTCCACCTGGGAGAATTACCAGAAGTTCAAAAGCATGGCCAAACAGTCCGATTCCGAAGCCCTGGAGGCTCAGTCCGAGGCCACGGTAGAGCTGGCCCGGCGGTACTTCACGGTATTGGCCGCCGAAGATGAACTCGAACTGATTCAGGCCGAGCTGCGTACCACGCAAAAAAGCCTGGACCGGGTCAACGCGCTGTACGCCAAACAGCTGGCCCTGATTACCGATCAGCTGGACCTCAAGGCCCGTGTCGACGGCCTGGCGGCGCAGGTCCTGGATGCCCGTAACCAGGTCAGCGTCAGTCGCGCAGCGCTGGCCGAGATCGTCGGACGGCCGGTCAAGGAGAAGCTCAGTCGCGTGCGCGACGATGTGCAGTTACGGGTTTCGACGCAGAGCCTGGAAAGCTGGGTGCGCGAAGGGGTTGCGCAAAACCCGGCACTCAAGGCCAATGAAAGCGGGGTAGAGGTGGCTGGCGCGGCCTTGCGTAGCGGCAAGGGCGGGCACTATCCGACTCTGAGCCTGACCCTCAGCGCGCAGCAGTCCAACGAAGGCTATAACAATGCCCTGGTGCCGCGCACCGACAGTTATGTGGCCGGGATCGGCCTGCAGGTACCGATATACAGCGGCGGCTCGACCTCGGCACGGGTGCGCGGGCTGTATCAGGATCAGATCGCGGCCGAGCAACAGCTGGAGTCGGTACAGCGGCGGGTGGTCAAGGAAATCACCAGCGCCTACCTGACGGCCGATACCAGCGCAGAGAAGATCAGCGCCAGTCGCCATGCCCTGGCTTCGGCACAGCTGTCCAGAGCCGCCGCAGAAAAAGCGTTCGGTTACGGGATGGTGAATGCCGTCGATGTGCTGACCAGTGTGCGTAACGAATACCGGGCTCATCGGGATTTGCTCAAGACCCAGTACGACTTCGTCACCAATGTCATTACGCTCAATCGCTGGGCGGGCAAGCCACCTGGTGAAAGTGTCGCAAGCGTGAATCTGTGGCTGAATCCGGGCAGTACGGCGGCGGACATTGCGGATCCGCGATAACGCCATTTAATTGACTTTGTGCTTATCTGTTAACCTGGCGTTACACCATCTGTCTGTTTTTTTGACACGCATGATGCCTGTCATACATGTCGCGTCCCCCCTGCAGCACGCCTAAGGCCTTGATTTGCGTAGTCTGCTGGCCGCATGCAGGAATAAACACGAGGTGTCTGATAAAAAAACTCATTGCCCGATTGCCGTTTTGGCAGGCGGGGCAGCACGCAGGTCTGTCCTAGACTTACCTGACAGCCCGAGGAAGAACATCAACAGGCGCAAGCTATTGATAAGTACTCCTGATTGTTTTTGCTTCTACTCGAACGGGCAGCGGGTAGAGGTGATTGATGGTTCAAGGGAGTCAGGAAGGTAATGCCCCCCCTCAGAAAACCCATACGTGTGATGCTGATCGACTGTCGCCCGCTTGTTCTCAGAGGTCTTCACGACTTGATCAATGCCAGGAAGCCTCAAATGGAAGTGAGTGGCCAGGCCACCACCTATACCCATGCGCTTGACCTTGCCGATCAGTTACGACCCCATGTCATATTTTTTAGCTTCTTTCCGGACGCGCTGAACCCGCTGGCGGTCATCACCCAACTCACCCGCAGTACCGGGATTAAAGTGCTGGTGCTCAAAGGGCTGTACGAGATCATACCCGCAACCCAGGCAATGGAAGCGGGTGCTCGTGGCATCGTACTGGCGGAAGACCCGACCGAGTCGATCATCCTTGCCATCATCAAGGTCCACCATCGAGACACCGGGCTCAACAGGGCCTGGACCGGCGGCCTGTGCGACTATGCTGCGAGCGGGCATACGGCCTTGAAACACAATCTGGAACTGGAGAAACAATCGCGTCTGACCTTGCGCGAGAGAGAGCTGATTCGCGCCATCGTGGGTGAGCCCTCGGCCAAGTACATGAGCATCGCCGGAAGCCTGGGCATCAGCGAGCACACCGTGCATAACCATCTGAGCAACATTTACCAGAAGCTTGACCTGATCAACCGTACGGACTTGCTGATGTACGCAATCAAGCACGGGTTGTTTGACAGCAAATAAAGGCCCGACAAAAAAGGCCTGGCTCCTTGTGGGAGCCAGGCCTTTTTACCTGCTGCGACATTTACACAATGTCAGTCGGGGCGATATCCGTCACACCCACCAACTTGATAATGCCGGTGATCCCCGTGCCATCACCGTCGTATGCCAGATAGCCGTCGCCTCCAACGACGCCAAAGTAGTAGTTGGTGGTGCCATTGAGCGCCGTATCGGCGGCGGTAATAAAGGCTGCCACGTTGGCCGCGGGGGCCGCCACTTCCATATAGTTCGCCCCTGTGCCTGCGGTCGGGAAGTTCAGCGTGTCCACCCCGGAAGTGAAGCCGGAGGAGATCACTGTCGTTGCCGCAGTCAGTGAGCTATCGGTATCCAGGCCGCTGAAGTTGAAGGTGTCGGTCCCCACACCACCGGTGAAGGTTTTGTCCCCTTCGATGGTCACATTCAGGGTCTGGGCTGCGGTTGAATCGGCATCCGCATCCGTCACCACGACGTTGAAGGCCAGATGGGCATCCGGGGTGGTCGAGGTGACAAAACCGAGGTCAGTGATCTTGATCACATCGCCATCCCAGGTTCCCGCTTCACCGGCTTCTACAGGGTTGCTTTTACTGCCCTCGCCGGACTCGTTGCTGAAGGTCAATGTGCTGCCGGTACTGACCCCGCTGACGCCCACATTGCCATTGAGGTTGTAGCCGCTACCGCTGACACCCTCGGTGGAATCCAGCACCTGCAGGCCCTGGATCAGGTAGTTCTCGCCGCCGAAGTTGTAGTCGTTGCTCTCGATAATCACCGCACCGTCGTTCTGATCCAGGGTGATCCCGTAGGCTGCGGGGTTGGCAATCGGATGGAAGTTATTGGGTGAAGTCGAGGCGTTTTTTATGATGATGTCTTCGCTGTCGACAATGATCGCCCGGGTGATCTGGCTGTTGTCGTCAGGATCGATAAGCTTGAGCACCAGTACCAGGTCCTCGCTGCCGATGCCGTCGAACTTGACGTAGATCCCTTTGCTGGTGGCTGTGGGCGCTGCGGCTGTATCACCGAACGGGCTGGCGGTGAAGAAGTCCAGGTCCATTACCTCGCCTTGCTGGATGGTGTCACCGGCCACGCCGGCGGCGGTCCCGGAAACACTGACCCAGGAGGTGGCGGCAGAGAACAGCTCACCGGGGACGAAGGCGCTGTTGCCACCGGCCATGATGTTATTGGCACCGGTGCCTGAACCCTGTTCGGCGAAACCGCTGAACTGCACAAAGAAGTCGTCGGCCAGCTTGGCCACCGACACCGGCGGTTGCTGGTTGATCGGCGTTGTGCCGCCAATGTTGTAGCCGGTGAAGCCTTGTGCTGCGGAGGTTTTCAGGATGCTGAAGCTGTCGATATCGTCCGTCAGGCTCAAGGTGTAGGTGTCTGCCACCTTGTCAAAGGTCATGGTACCGGTTGCGTTGGTCAGCGCGCCCAGCGTCGGGTTGTTGGAAACATAGGTGAAGGAGAGGTTAAACACCGCACTGGTGTCTGACTCCGAGGCCCATGTCACCACTTTGTTGCTGATGGCGGTGGTGCCCACCGTGCTGTCTCCCATGCTCACGGACAGGTCGCTGTTTGCAGAGCTGTAGACCGTTCCCAGGCGCTCATCCGCGCCGATGTCATAGGCAAATACGCCAGTGCCGCCTGGAGTCGGGTTGCTGGCGTTGGCATAGACCACATTGGACTTGGCGGTGACCACGGGCGAGTCGTCATCCACGGTAATCAGCAGGCCGTTGGCGGCGGCCGTGATGCTGTCGCCGTCATAGTCCGTGGCGTTGATTGCAGTGCCCAGAGCGATGTTCAGATCGTTCTCGTTCAGGCCGGCGGCATGGTCGAGTTGATCGAGCAGCATAAAGGCATAGGCCCCTGTCGCCGCTTGCACGCTGAAGGTGAACACCGAATTGCCGGCCCCGGCAGAAGCGGTCAGCAACCAGGTGTTACTGCCCGCGTCATAGGCAGTGGCATAGGTCACCGTGACCCCGCCGCTTTTCAGGCCCAGGGCTGACAGGCCATTGGTGGTCAGGGAGTAACTCAGCGGCTCGTCTGCGCCGGACTGGAACAGGGCGCTGACATTGCCGCTGGCCAATACGATTTCCCCGGCGACGTCCCCGGTACCGCCCGGGATACCATCACCGGGGCCAGAGTCGGCCGCGCCTTCAAGTACACCGTCTTCGTCCACCGTGGCGGTGAGCAGATTGATCGATGCGAGTGGCGTGTCGTCATCCACCGTGATCACCAGGCCATCGGCCGCTGCCGTCACGCTGTCGCCGTCAAAGTCGGTGGCGTTGAGGGTCGTGCCGAGGGCGATGGTCAGATCATTCTCGTTCAGGCCGGCGGCATGGTCGAGTTGATCCACCAGAGTAAAGGCATAAGCGCCGGTTGCAGCGTGCAGGTTGAAGGTGAACACCGTATTGCCAGCTCCGGCCGAGGCCGTGAGCAGCCAGGTGTTGCTGCCTGGGTCAAAGGCGACCGCGTAAGTGACGGCCACGCCGCCGCTCATCAGGCCCAGTGCTGCCATGCCGGTGGTGGTCAGCGAATAGCTCAGGGCTTCGTCTGCACCCGACTGGAACAGGGTACTGACATTGCCGCTGGCCAATACGATTTCCCCGGCCACATCCCCGCTACCACCGGCGATGCCATCGCCGGGGCCGGCGTTAGCCGTGCCTTCCACCACACCGTCTTCGTCCACCGTACCGGTGAGCTGATTGATGGAAGCGATCGGTGAATCGTCGTTCACCGTAATCACCAGGCCATTGGCCGCTGCGGTCACACTGTCGCCATCAAAGTCGGTGGCATTGACGGCAGTGCCGAGGGCAATGCTCAGATCGTTTTCGTTCAGGCCGGCGGCATGATCGAGTTGATCCACCAGGGTAAAGGCATAGGCGCCGGTTGCGGCGTGCAGGTTGAAGGTGAACACCGTATTGCCTGCTCCGGCCGAGGCCGTGAGCTGCCAGGTGTTGCTGCCTGCGTCAAAGGCGACCGCATAGCTGACGGCCACGCCGCCGCTTTGCAGGCCCAGGGCCACCATGCCATTGGTGGTCAGCGAGTAGCTCAGCGCTTCGTCCGCGCCGGACTGGAACAGGGTGCTGACGTTGCCGCTGGCCAATACGGTTTCCCCGGCCACATCCCCGGTACCACCGGCGATACCGTCGCCGGGGCCGGCGTTAGCCGTGCCTTCCACCACACCGTCCTCGTCCACGCTGCCCGTGAGCTGATTGACCGTGGCGACAGGGGTATCATCGTTCACCGTGATCACCAGGCCGTTGGCGGCTGCCGTTACCGTGTCGCCATCAAAGTCGGTAGCGTTGATGGCGGTGCCAAGGGCGATGGTCAGATCGTTCTCGTTCAGGCCGGCGGCATGATCGAGTTGATCCACCAGGGTAAAGGCATAGGCGCCAGTGCTTGTGTGCAGACTGAAAGTGAACACCGTATTGCCTGCTCCGGCTGATGCAGTGAGCAGCCAGGTGCTGCTGATGGCATCAAAGGCGACCGCATAGGTGACGGTCACTCCGGCGCTTTTCAGCCCCAGGGCTGACAGGCCATTGGTGGTCAGCGAATAGCTCAGTGGCTCGTCCGCACCGGAGGCAAACAGGGTACTGACATTGCCGCTGGCAAGCACGATCTCCCCGGCCACATCACCTGTGCCGCCTGCGATACCATCACCGGGACCAGCGTTAGCCGCACCTTCGAGCACACCGTCTTCGTCCACCGTCCCCGTGAGCGGGTTCAGTGTGGCGATCGGGGTGTCGTCATCCACGGTGATTACCAGTTTCTGCGCCGTAGCGGTGACCGAGTCACCATCCTTGTCGGTGACCTTGAACACCGAACCCAACTGCAGCAGCAGTTCGTTTTCGCTGTTGTCGCCACCCACCGTATCCGGGTGGTCGAGTTGATCGAGAAGGGTGAAGGTATAGCTGCCGTCAGAGGTATTGGTCAGCTCCAGCTTGAACACCGCGCGGTCAGTGGCGGCGACGTATTCAGCAGCGGCACCGACATAGCCCCACAGGGTGTTGCCGATCACGTCATATTTAACCGCCTCGCCCTTGGAGGCCAGCGCCACCGCAGTCGCGGCGCTGTCAACTACTTGCACGGCGGAAGTGTCGTTGGACAAGGAGTAGCTTGCCGGCGCATCAGTACCGGATGTGAATACAGTGGCTACAGTGCCTGAGGCCGATGCCGGAACCAGCAGGCCCGCGTCGCCGACACCGCCATCGATGCCGCCAATCAGACTGTCTTCATCCACCAGTGCCGTTACCGGCAGCCCCGCGGCGGCAGGGCCGTCGTCTTCAAAGTTAAACAGGCTGCCGACATCCTGAGGCACGGCCACCACATTGGGCAGATGGAAACCGCCGATATCGAACGTGGAGTTGCCGGTGCCGCTGTTTTCAATTACCACGCGATTGTGGGTGCCATCAACGGTGTATTGCAGGGAGAAGTTGGCTTCGAAGCCGACAATCGTTGCGGTGCGGTCAAGGCCGCCATTGCTGGTGTTGAAGGTCACACTGATGCTGCCTAGCGTGGTGTTGGTCGTGACCCCGGTCAGACCGGCGATGGCTACACCATTGGCACCGATCACCGTGATACTGGCGATATAGCCAAGATTGTCTGCCCCGTTTACCGCATGGCCATTACCGTCAAGCAGGCCGTCATAGTAAGCCGATCCGACCTCCAGGCCGGTGGTGAAGGCGCTGATAGTGGCCGCACAGGTTTTCGGGGGGGTGGCCTGGGCGATGACAATGGTTGCGCCGCTTGCCGCGAAGAGCCCGCCAAACAGGATATTGCTTTCGTTGGTCGCCTCACCATGGGTCAGGTCTGGCACGGTGTAACGCGCGTCCGGGTTGCTCACAAAACTGAAGATCATGCCTTCGCCAGCCTTGATCCCCTGGCTGTTGGTGCCGATGGTGGTAGGGCCGGCACCCTGGCTGGTATTGACGGTGTCAGCCTGATTGGCGGGTACCTGATCCGGGTCCATGCCGGTAACGATCAGGCCGGTGGTACTGCCACCTGCCTTGAACATCAGAAAGCCGTTCTGCCCGGAGGGCAAACCGGCGAAATCAAAAGCCAGATCCTGGCTGGCGGTTACCCAGAGGTGGTTGCTCATGTCGACCACATCATCGGGGTTGGCGGTGTCCGGGTGCAGCAGCGGTTCTTGCTGCACCATCCAGACCTTGGCCCCGGTTGCGGTTTCCTCCAGATAGGCAGCAAAAATAAGAGTACCGCCCGGATCTGCCAGGTCGTCCTCGGGTGCGGGTGTCGCCCCTTCAGTGCCGGCACGGCCCAGCACGATATTGTTGGTCGTGTCCGTATAAAGAAAGATTCTGGTGCCATCGAGGGTATACAGGCCGCTCCAGTCCGAGCCGCTGTTGGCGTTGGTCGGGTCGCCCAGCGCCTTGCCCTGGGCATCGGTAAAGGCCAGGTCCGCGTAGGTACCGGTGATGGTGATCAGGTCGGCACCGCTGTTGCCGGCGGCGCCGGTATAGCCACTCAGCGCCGCATTCTTGACCGGTGTGGCGCCCAGCAGAGTGAACAGACGGGACTCGAATGCGAAGGGCAGGTCGCCGGTATCATCGGTACCATTGATGGCCGCGACGGTGATGTCGTTATCGTTGATATCTTCGATATCGGTGGAGGTGGCGGCGTTCTGCAAACCGCTCGTTTCATCGACCGTGATACTGCTGTTCAAGATGATAGCCATGACGCTCTCCTGGCTGATTCCGGTCACAGAGCTGACCGCTGGGGATTTATTGCGACAGATCTCAACTATGGGTTTGTGCGTCAGGTTGCGCATCGGCCGATACTCCCAGGCGGTCTGGGAGTATCGGCCTATCAGGGTGGGGAAGCAGGAGAGCTGAGGCAGGAGCTTTTTCACCTGCCTACGGTTAGCATTGCGCCTTATAAATACACAAGAAACGGATCGAATCTTGACCGAACGACGTCAATTCAGCACCGGCATGAAGGGCAAGAACCTTCGCTACCTCAAAGACAGTGCCATAGAGCCAGGGCCCATGGTGCGTACCGGTTTTGTGTTGCTGGAGCATTTCTCGCTGCCGGCCTTCACCCAGGCGCTGGACACCATCATTACCGCCAACCTGCTGCGTGCCGGTTTGTTTTCTTCGCGCACCTATGGCTTGAGCGACGGTGAGGTGGTCAGCGATCTGGGCCTGGTGATCCGCCCCGATGCGTGTATTGATCCGGCGATGATCCATGAACTGGACCTGCTGGTGATCTGCGGGGGTTACCGGACCGAGTTGAAGCTCAACGATGAGTTGAGCAGCCTGCTCAGGACGGCTGCGCGTGCGGGTATCACGCTGGGCGGGTTATGGAACGGCGCCTGGTTTCTCGCCAGTGCCGGGGTGCTGGACGGTTATCGTTGCGCAATCCACCCAGAGCATCGCCCGGCACTGACCGAAGTGGCCAAGGCAGCGCAGGTCACCAGCGAACCCTATGTTATCGATCGTGACCGGATGACCGCCTCCAGTCCTGCCGGAGCCTTCCAGATGGCTCTGGGCTGGATCAAGGGCCTGCATGACAAGGCGCTGGTGGAAGGCATCGAGGATATTCTGGCGTTCGAGGAGTCACGCTACCGAAGGATCAAACCGGCGGAAAATATCTGCGTCAGTGCGCCCTTGCGCGAAGTGGTCAAGCTGATGGACGCCAATCTCGAGGACCCTCTGGAGCTTGAACAGCTTGCGGTTTATGTCGGCCGGTCCCGACGTCAGCTCGAGCGCCTGTTCAAGGAGCAACTGGGTACCACGCCGCAGCGCTATTACCTGGAACTGCGCATCACTGAAGCGCGGCGGTTGCTGCAGCACACCGAGCTGTCTCAAGTCGATGTCCTAGTGGCATGCGGGTTTGTCTCACCCAGTCATTTCAGCAAGTGCTACAGCGCCTATTTCGGCTATCGACCATCCAAGGAAGTGCGCCTGGTCAAATAACTCAGCCCGGCACAGTGCCGATCCTTGACTATGCTGTGGGCACTTACTGCGCAGGCAGATGCTCTGGTTAGAGGGGTTGGGATGATTTCAGAATGGGAAATGATTGGCCGTTTGCTGCTGGCAGCGGTGCTCGGCAGCTTGATTGGCTTGCAGCGCGAGCATCAATTCTGGACAGCAGGTTTGCGGACGCACATGTTGGTGGCGACCGGGGCATGCTTGTTTATGACCGTGTCGGCATTTGGTTTCCAACAGGCGCTGACCCAGCCGGGCACGCAACTGGATCCTTCGCGGATTGCTGCGCAAATTGTCACCGGCATCGGCTTTCTCGGGGCCGGGTCGATCATGATGCGCGGCGAAGTAATCAAGGGCTTGAACACGGCGGCGAGCCTGTGGGCAGTGGCGGCTATCGGTATGTCCATTGGCGGCGGTATGTATGTGCTGGGCGTAGCTGCGACCGTGTTGATTCTGGCCATTTTGATTGCCATCGGGCCTATCGAGCACCGCTATCGCGATTATATAAAGGTCCATGTGATCAAGCTGGTGGCCCCTCTTGGGGTGGTGAATCGCCAGAGCCTTGAGGAGTTTCTCGGTGAGGATGCTGCGCGACTCAAGCAGGTGGTGGTTGAGCAGGGGCCGGACATGGGGACCGAGAGCATCACGGTGGAGTTCAAAAGAACCAGCCGGGTTGAGACGGCAGAGCTGTTGAAGCGGATTTTGACCATTCCGGATGTCAGGGAAGAGCAGGCGCCGCATTAATTCAAGGCCTGTTGCCCTGGGTTGTAGCCTGCAAATCAATACCCAGGGAGCGCATCACTTTGATCACGGTTTCAAAGCGGGGCTTGGCACCGGCAGCGAAAGCCTTGTACAAACTGGCACGACCAAGCCCGGTGGCATTGGCTATTTGCCCCATGCCACGAGCTTTTGCAACGTAGCCAACGGCGCGGATCAGTTCGTCAGTGTCACCGTCGGCAAGCACTTGAGTCAGGTATTCACTGATGGCCTCATCGCTGTTCAGCAGCTGTGCCATGTCGAAGGGCAGTAGCGTAGTGGTCATGTTAAATCTCCTTTGCCATTTTATGCGCCTGGCGGATATCGCCAGGCTGTGTGGACTTGTCACCCCCGGCCAGCAAAATCACGATCGAGACCTCGCGCAAGGTGAAATACACCCGATAGCCTGCGCCGATATCAATGCGCAGCTCAGATACGCCATTGCCCACGGATTTGAAGTCACTCAAGCTGCCGGTTGATACCCGGTCAATTCTTCGGGCGATGGCGATCCGTGCACGCATGTCTCTTTAATTCAGCAGCCAATCAGCAAAAATTATGGTTTGCCGTATCTCGTGGTTCATTAATGATTGTCTCCATTTGGAGACGATTTGCAAGCCTTGTTATATGCCAGCATGATTTGCTCCGATGAGTGGTTGCGGCGTGGGTGGTGGTCTCGAAAAAGACTAGCCACCGGCCTTCATCGCAGCAGGACAAATATGTGAGCGGCCATGACAAACCATGCCCTTGATGCAGGCGACTACGCGGGCTGGGCCATGGCTGGTGTTTGACGCACTGTCACAGCCCTCGCAGTTGGTGGACACCGCCACCGAACAGCCGCTGGCCTTGATGCAACCGGTGGCTGCGAATGGTCGGGTGATTGGGCCCGGGCAAATCCGGGTAAAAAAATCGAGGTGTGAAGTCTTGAGTCCTGCAGCCGCTGCGGCTTCAGAGTTCACACTCGGATCACGCTTGCACCTGTAGATACTCTGTTGCAGGTAAAGTCCTATTGTGGGAGCGAGTGTTTCTGTAGTCGCTGTCGAGGAACTACACACGAACCGAACAGGCCGGCCGGTCGGCCGCCTCGTGGCGCAGTGCTTTTGATCTGCCAGCCCTCCCGGGAGGCCGAGAGGAGGTTCTGTGGAGTGGGTCGACCGGCATGGATGCCGGGAGAGCCGCGATGGGCCATGGATGGCCCGTGGCGGCGTGCCCACGGAGCAGGACCGGAGCGAGGGAACCTGAGCGTAGCGAAGGCCGTACGATGGGGCGAGGACTTTTTGGTTCCTTTTTGGTCCTTCAAAAAGGGACTCGCCGTAAGGGCGAAAGCAAAATTCCAGTTAGACACAAATGCCGGATATGTACTCAACGTATCAGTTAAAAAACAAGATCAAGCAGATCACAACCATCACACAACAATTGACAACCTGTGCGAAAAATCCTGAAAAAAAGTGAGCTGGCAGTCTCTGGAGATACTCTGTTGCAGGTCCAGCCCTATTGTGGGAGCGAGCCTGCTCGCGAACGACCTTCGCGAGCAGGCTCGCTCCCACAGTTGCAGTGTTTCTGTAGTCGCTGCCGAGGAACGAAGGCTGCGAGTCAGCTGTTACAAAGAGCCCTTGACCGGTAACAGAGTAACTACAGGAATTTCGGTTAAAACTGCATCTCGGGCACATGCTCGGGGACGATCAGTTTGCCGGCGGTTTTGCTGACGATTTCTTCAACACTGACACCTGGGGCACGTTCTTTGAGGATGAAGGCGCCGTTGTCGATTTCCAGATAGGCCAGGTCGGTTAGCACGCGCTTGATGCATCCGGCGCCGGTCAGTGGCAGGCTGCAACGCGCCAGCAGTTTGGACTCGCCGTCCTTGGACGCATGGGTCATGGTGACGATGATGTTCTCGGCACCGGCCACCAGGTCCATCGCTCCGCCCATGCCCTTGACCAGTTTGCCGGGGATCATCCAGGAGGCGATATTGCCCTGTACATCGACTTCAAATGCGCCGAGTACGGTCAGATCAATATGGCCACCCCGGATCATTGCGAAGGATTCTGCCGAGGAAAAAATAGACGCCCCGGTGCGCGCAGTCACAGTCTGCTTGCCGGCGTTGATCATGTCGGCGTCGGCTTCACCGACGCGGGGGAAGGCACCCATGCCGAGCAGGCCATTTTCCGATTGCAGCATGACTTCCATGCCTTCGGGGATGTAGTTGGCAACCAGGGTCGGAATACCGATACCCAGGTTGACGTAGAAACCGTCCTGCATTTCACGGGCGACGCGCTGTGCCATTTGTTCGCGGGTAAGAGCCATTTTTGTTCTCCGTGCTCAGGTTCAAAAGCTTGGGGCAGGGTGGGCAGAGGATCAGTCGCGCTCGGTGAGCTGTTCGATGCGTTTTTCAAACGTGCCGCAAATGATCCGGTCGACGTAGATGCCTGGGGTGTGGATCTGCGTCGGGTCCAGCTCGCCGGGTTCGACGATTTCTTCGACTTCAACCACGGTGATCCTGCCCGCCGTAGCGGCCAGCGGGTTGAAATTCTGCGCGGTGTGACGGTAGATTACGTTGCCGAAGTGATCGGCTTTCCAGCCTTTGACAATGGCAAAATCGCCGGTGATGGACTCTTCCATCAAATAGGCGCGCCCTTTGAATTCACGGGTTTCCTTGCCGTCGGCGACCGGGGTGCCGACCCCGGTAGCGGTGAAAAACGCCGGGATACCGGCACCGCCGGCGCGCATTTTTTCCGCGAGCGTACCTTGCGGGGTCAGTTCCACTTCAATTTCGCCGCTGAGCAACTGTTTTTCGAACAGGGCGTTTTCACCGACGTACGAGGCAATGACCTTGCGGATCTGACGGTCTTGCAGCAGTACGCCAAGGCCGAAACCGTCGACTCCGCAGTTGTTGGATACCACGGTCAGGTCACGGATGCCCTGGCGCTTGATCTCGTTGATCAGGTTCTCCGGGATGCCGCACAGGCCAAAGCCGCCAGAGATCACGGTCATGCCATCCTTGAGCCCGGCCAGGGCTTCTTCATAGGACGCCACACGCTTGTCGAAACCTGCCATATGCACCTCTTTTATTGTTCGCCGGCTGTGCTCAGCCATTGGTGATGAGTGTTACTGCGTATCATTGATTTGATAAGTTGATTTTTGCGTCGGATTAATAGATAAAACAAATCAATAAGCCTGAGGCCTGGCCATGACCGTAAAACAAATCCGTGCCTTTCTTGCGGTGGCCCAAAGCCTGAGTTTTGCCGTGGCCTGCGAACGTCTGCATTTGTCGCAGTCGGCCCTGAGCCTGACCATCAAGGCGCTGGAACAGGGCCTGGGCGGGCGATTGTTCAGTCGCACCACGCGCAATGTCGCCCTGACCCCGGAGGGCGAGTCGCTGTTGCCGCTGGCCCGGCGTTTGATTGCTGACTGGGACAATGTCGAAGACCAAATGCGCCAGCGCTTCACCCTGCAGCGCGGGCGCGTCACCCTGGCCGCCATCCCGTCTTTTTCGGGCAACTTGCTGCCGGCCATTGTGAAAAATTTTCGCGCGCGTCATCCCAAGGTCAACGTCACGGTCAACGATGTGATTAACGAACAGGTACTGGAGATGGTGCGTGACCGGGAGGTGGAGCTGGGTGTGGCTTTCGAGCCGGCGGGGGCTTCGTCGCTGACGTTCACCCCGCTGTATCTGGACCGTTTTGTCGCCGTGGTGCCCCGTGACTCGGCACTGGCCGGGCTTGACTTGATCGACTGGAAGACCCTGCTGGAACAGCCCTTTATCACTCTGCAACGACCGTCTGCGGTGAGGGTGCTGCTGGAAGAACACTTGCAGGCGCGGCAGATGAAATTGCCGGTTGAATTTGAAAGCCATCAGTTGGCCACGGTGGGCCGCATGGTCGCCAGCGGGCTGGGCGTGAGCGTGGTGCCGGCCCTGTGTGCCGAACAGATGCGTGAGCTGGGAGCCTGCTGCATCACCTTGCATGAGCCGGTGGTGGAGCGGGCCATTGGCGTTTTGACCAAGCCAGGCCATGAGCTTTCGTCGGCGGCCCAGGCGATGTTCGACAGCTTGTTGGAAAGAACCTGGTAATCGCGGTTGTGGGAGCGGGCTTGCTCGCGATGGCATCGACGCGGTTCAACCGCTATACCGCGCCGCCTGCATCGCGAGCAAGCCCGCTCCCACAGATGAACCGCTAGGCCTCGCGTCCGGCTTTGTGCCCGGCGCTGATTGCGCCTTCGATATAGCCGATACTGTGGCAGTCGCCGATGCTGCTGGCGCTCAACCCCGCTCGGGTCAGTTCGTCGAGCAGTCCGGTATCGGGCTGGGCGCCGATGGCAAGTACCACGGAGTCGGCGTCACTCTGCGCCGAAGTGCCATCGGCCAGTTGATAGCGCACGCTGTGGCCGTCGATCGCCGTAACGCTGGCCCCGGTGATCAACTCGCCGCCATGCACACGAATTTCATGCAGCACCCGCCAGCGCCGCACAATGGCCAGCTCCCGGCCCAGGTGAGTACCGCTTTCCAGTACGGTGACCTGACGTCCGCGGGCAATCAAAAATTCCGCCAGCTCCAGGCCTACCAGGCCGCCACCGATAATGGTCACGCGCTTGCCCAGCGGCATCCACACCCGCGACAGTTTTTCCATGGCTTCACGGCTGTCAGTAACGCCAGTCAGGCTGCCGGCCTTCATCAGTGCACGCTGGGTGAAGGACAGTTTGCGTTTGGCTATTTCTTCAGCACGGTCACCCGTCATCAAACGGCGCAGCTCGTCGCCACTCCAGACATGGTCCTGATCGGCGCCGGGGATGGCCGGTGCCGCACGTTCGGCACCTACGGCCACCAGCACCTGGTCGGCACCCAGGTCGCGCAGCAGGGCAGGGCTGGCCAGGGTGTTGAGGCGGATATCAATCGCCGACTGCTGCACCTGCGCCTTGAGATTTTCCAGCAGGCGGGCGTTTTCGGCATAGGCGAGGCCGGCGAAAAACAGCGTGCCACCGAGGCGGTCGCTGCGCTCGAGCAGGGTCACGCGATGGCCGCGTAACGCGGCGATGCGTGCGGCTTCCATCCCGGCAGGCCCGGCTCCCACCACCACCAGATGCTTGGGTGTGGCAGTGGGGCCGATGACGTATTCGAACTCATGGCCGGTCATGGGGTTGACCGCGCATTTGACCCGCTCGTTGATAAAAATCTGGCTCACGCACACGTAGCAGTAAATGCACGGGCGGATGCTCGCTTCCTGATCATTGAGCAATTTGTTGGGCAGGTCCGGGTCGGCGAGGAACTTGCGGGCCATGGCAATGAAGTCGCAGTCGCCGCGCTTGAGGGCGGCTTCACCGACCTCCGGCTCGATCCGCCCCACGGCAATCACCGGGACTTGCACGCTACGTTTGAGCGCAGCGGTCCATTCCAGATACCCCCCGGGCTTGTGCACCAGTGGTGCCTCGGTAAACACCACGCCGCTGGTGATGCGCGCAGTGGCCGATACGCTGACCGCATCTACACCTGCCGCCTCGGCCATGCGTGCCACGGCGATGGCATCCTCAAGATTGATGCCGCCGGGGGTGTGCAGTTCTTCGGCATCCAGGCGCAGCCATACGGCAAATTCATGGCCGACTTTGGCCCGTATTGCAGCGATGATTTGCAGCAGCAGCCGGGCACGGTTCTCCAGCGAACCGCCGTACTCGTCTTCACGCTGGTTGTAATAGCCGGAGAGGAAACCGGCGATAATGTAGCCGTGGGCCGCATGGATTTCCACACCGTCGAAACCCGCTCGCCTGGCGCGGTCGGCGGCACTGGCAAACCACTCGATCATCTGCGCGATATCGGCGCTGTCCATTACACGGATCGGTGAGCCTTCGGCGCGACGCTTCATGGAGCTGACAAAGTTGGCCAGTTCTTCGGGCGTCAGCGCGGCCATCATGTCGCTTTGCAGCACTGGCGGCACCGAGGGCACCCATAGTTGCCGGCCTTCGGCCATGTCGCGCACTGCCGTCTTGCCGGCGTGCTGCAACTGCATGGCAATTTTTGCGCCGTGCTGGTGGACGCGCTCGGCGAGTCGGCTCAAACCGGGGATAAAGTCATCGCTGGAAACGCCGACCTGGAATGGCTCGGCGGTCCCGGCCGGAAACGCCACCGAGCACACCCCCATGATCAATAGCCCGGCGCCGCCACGGGCGCGGGCTTCGTAATAGGCCTGAATGCGCTCGCCACACTGGCCATTGGCCTCGGCGAAGTTGGAGCCCATGGGCGCCATGATGATGCGGTTGCGCAGTTCAAGAGAACCTATGCGACCGGGTGCCAGTAACTGAGGGTATTTTGTCATTGTTATTTCAGCCCGAGCGGGTGTCTGGAAGGGCTACGGCCGCCCGCAGGCAGCCGCAGGTCATGCAGGTATACGGTTAGCCGCGCAGGAACTCCAGGCACGCCTTGTTGAACATGTCGCGGTGTTCGACCTGTACCCAGTGGCCGCACTGATTGAGCATGATAAAACGCGCATTGGGAGCGTGGGTCAGCACTTTAAGCGCGCCGGATGCGGGGTTGAAATTGTCGTCGGTGCCCCAGAACCCGAGGATCGGTGCCTGCAGCTCTTCAAGGCGCTCGGTCATGTTGGGCACCATCATGGTGCTGAACAGATTGCGCGGCTGATGCACGGCCACGGCCACGCGCTCGGCCAGCAGGTTGTCGTCCAGTAGCGCGGTGTCGAACAGTTGCAGGCTCATGATCCGGCGCATTTGCTCGATGCCCAGCGGGCCTGCGTTATACAGCTCGACCATGCGCTGGATGCCGATCATCTTGAAGTAGGTTTCGCGCTCTTCAACACCGCCTGGCGCCATGAGAATCAGTTTTTCGACGCGCTCCGGCTCAGCCAGCGCCAGGCCCAGGGCAATCGCACCGCCCAGGGAATTGCCGAGCAAGGTGGCGCGCTTGACCCCCACTGCCTTGAGAAAGCCCGACATGGCGTTGACGAAGAACGCCAGGTCGTAGTTCACATCTTCCGGCTTGTCGGAGCGGCCGAAGCCCGGCAAATCCACCACCAGATTGCGAAAGCCGTTAGCCACAAACTGCGGATAGTTGCCCTTGAAGTTGCTGTAGCCACTGGCGCCCGGGCCACTGCCGTGCAACCACAATACGACCGGGCCGCTGCCCTCGTCGAGAAAGTGCAGGCGCAGGCCGCTGTCCAGTGTCACAAAGTGGCCGATGGGCAGGGGAAGGTCTTGTTCGGTCATCACTCAATCTCCAGTTGTCAGGCAGTGGCCGCGTCAGCCAGCGGTGCTGGGGTCGGGGTCTTGTTCATCAGGTGGTTGCGGTAGCGCGGCAAGGCCATGGCCAGAAACACCGAGGCCAGAACCAGCAGCGAGATACAGGAAGCCAGGGCATAGCGCAGGCCTTCGTTGCCCAGGGTATGGGCAAAGCCGTCACTGAGCATGCCGATCAGCAGCGGCCCGACACCGACCCCGAGCAGGGTCATGGCCATTACAAAAATTGCAGTGGCCTGGGCCAGGCGGGTGGCTGGAAACAGATGGGAGATGGCGCCCAGGCAGGGCGTTGCCCACCAGGTGCCAAAAAAGCTGAATACGCAATAAAACAGAAACGCGGTCGGCATGGGTGTGCTGCCCATATAAAATGCAGTGCCCACTGGCCAGAGGAAATACGCCAGACCGAACGGGATGCTGATCAGCGTGCCCAGCAGCGGCACCCCGATTTGCCAGCCCTTGTCGCGACGCACCAGGCGATCACACAAAATGCCGCAGGTCAGGGTGCCGATGGTTGCCCCGGCACCGCCTGCGACCCCGGCCAGCAGGCCCGCGTCCTGCAGGCTCAGGCCGTGGGAGCGGATCAGGAAGCTCGGGCTCCAGGTGCCGATGGCATAACCGGCAATGGCCGCCGAGCCGCCGGTGCACACCAGCCAGAGAAAGGACGGTGTCTGGAACAACTCGCGAACCGTGACCAGCCAGTGGTCTTGCGCGACCAGATTGGGGCTGACCAGCATCGCCGGCTTGGGTGCCCGCACGGTAAACAGCAGGATCAATCCGAGCAAAATCCCCGGTGCGCCGATCACCACAAAAGCGAAACGCCAGCCGTAATGCTGGGCAATCCAGCCGCCCAGACCGAGGCCGAAAATCGCCCCCAGACTTGAGCCCAGCATCAATACCGACAGGGCGGTCGAGCGGCGGTCGGGCGGGTAGAGGTCCGAGACCATGGCCATTGACGGCGCGGTGCCCCCGGCTTCGCCGATAGCGACCCCGATCCGGGCGATCACCAGCATGGTAAAGCTGGCGGCAAAGCCGCAGAAAATGGTCATGACGCTCCAGGCAATACAGCTGAAGGCGATGACTTTTTTGCGCCCGATCCGATCGGACAGGCGCCCCAGCGGAAAGCCGAAAAGGGTGTAGAACACGGCAAAGGTCACACCTGAAAGCAGACCTATACCGGTATCGGAAATGCCGAACTCGGCCTTCACCGGTTCGATCAAAATGGCCATCAGCAGCCGGTCTATGTAGTTGAAGATATAGATGGCTGCCAAAACGCCCAGTGCGTAATGGGTTCGCCAGGTGGGGCGCAAGGGTATGGACACGACGGGTCTCCCGGTTTTTGTTCTAGTGAGTGAGTTATTCCACGAACCGGCTGGAGGAACATCGTCCATTTAGACCAGCCGGTCATGCACAGAATCTCTCTGGGGATGAAAGCTGTAGATACTCTGTTGCAGGTCAAGCCCTATTGTGGGAGCGAGCCTGCTCGCGAACGACCTTCGCGAGCAGGCTCGCTCCCACAGTTGCAGTGTTTCTGCAGCTGCCGTAGGAACTAGCCTGCTCGTCAGCTGCTACCGTCGTCATCCGCTCTTGAGCTGCTTAGTCCCATCGGACGATGTTCAGCTTTTAGCCGCAGTCAATGATTGCTCCCATACACCGTCCGGGCTTACCGGCGGGCCGACTTCGGGCAGGTGGGAGAACAGGATGAAATTGCTTAACAAAGTGGCGTTTGTAACCGGTGCAGGCCAGGGCATGGGACGAGCGATTGTTCGTCACTTTGCCGAGCAGGGGGCCAAGGTTGTCGCCGCCGACATCAACCTCGATGCCGCGCGTCAAAGCATTGAAGGGCTGGGCGAAAAGGCCCTGGCAGTGTCCTGCAACGTCGCTGACAGCGACTCGGTCGCCACCGCGATGGCTGCCGTGCATGCACATTTCGGCAGCCTCGATGTGCTGGTCAATAATGCCGGTATCGGCTCCATCGATGCCTTCGCACAAACCCCGGACGAACACTGGCAACGAGTGATCGGGGTCAACCTGACCGGGCCGTTTTTCTGCAGCCGAGAAGCGGTGAAGCTGATGCTCGCCGCTGCCACGCCCGGCGTGATTATCAATATCTCCAGCACCGCCGCCCTGACCGGCGAAGGTCCGAGCCATTACTGTGCAGCCAAGGCCGGGGTAATGGGCCTGACCCGCAGTATGGCGCGCGAACTGGCAGGCAACGGCATACGGGTCAACACCATCGTTCCCGGCCCGACCAACACGCCGATGATGGCTGACATCCCGGACGACTGGATGCAAAGCATGCTCAAGGCCATCCCCCTGGGTCGCATGGGTGAAACCGATGAAATCGCTCGCGTCGCGGCCTTTCTGGCCAGTGATGACGCAGCGTTCATCACCGGTCAGAACCTCGCGGTCAACGGCGGCATGGCGTTTATCTGAGTGCCGCGCACAGCAATGGGAGAGCAGATCATGGGTACTCGTTTACAAGACAAAATTGCCTTTATCAGCGGCGCCGGTTCAGGCATCGGCGCGGCGACGGCGTTGCGCTTTGCCGAAGAAGGCGCGCTGGTGGTGTTGTGCGGGCGACGCATCGAGCCGCTGCAAGCCGTAGCGGCACAGATCCGTGACAGCGGCGGCCGCGCCGAATGCGCGGTGGCCGATGTCAGCAATGAAGCCGCTTATGTCGGCGCCATCAGCGAGGCGGCACAGCGCCACGGCCGTCTGGATATTCTGGTCAACAACGCCATGGCCTACAGCTGGGGCGCGATTGACAGCACCTCGACCGCTGACTGGCATTCGAACTTCGCCACCACGGTGGACGGCACCTTTTGGGGCACACGCACGGCCATGGGCCTGATGCGCGCCCAGGGCGGCGGTTCGATCATCAACCTGGCCTCGATCTGCGGGCAGTTCGGTACGCCGTGGATGGCCGGTTACTCGGCGGCCAAGGCCGCGGTGATCAACTTCAGCCGCGCTGCGGCCAGTGAAGGTGCCAGCCACAACATCCGTTGCAACGTGGTCAGCCCGGGTGTGGTCGAGACACCGGCCACGGCAGGCATGCTCACCGATGACAAGACGCGCACCAATACCGAAAAACTGATCCCGCTCAAGCGCGTCGGCCAGCCGGTGGAAGTGGCCAACGCCATTCTGTTCCTGGCCAGTGACGAAGCTTCATACATCACCGGTGCTTGCCTGCCGGTGGATGGCGGACGCAGCAGTGAGCTGTACACGGTATTGGAATAAGGACCCTTTTATGGAACAGAGCGCTTTGTTAGCCCGTCTCGATCGGCTGGAATCGATTGATGAGATCCGCCAGCTGGCTGGTAAATATTCGTTGTCGCTGGACATGCGTGACCTCGATGCCCACGTCAATCTGTTTGCCGAAGACATTCGCGTAGGCCGCGAGAAAACCGGGCGTGCGCACCTCAAGGCCTGGGTCGACGACACGTTACGCGACCAGTTTCATGGCACTTCCCATCACCTGGGCCAGCACCTGATCGAGTTTACCGACCCGGACCATGCCGTGGGCGTGGTGTATTCCAAGAACGAGCACGAGACCGGCCCCGAGTGGGTGACCATGCAAATGCTCTATTGGGATGACTATGAGCGCATGCAGGGGCGCTGGTATTTCCGCCGTCGCCTGCCGTGCTACTGGTACGCCAGTGACCTCAACAAACCGCCGATCGGCACGCAAAAAATGCGCTGGCCGGGGCGCGAACCCTACGCCGGTACGTTCCACGATCTGTTCCCGTCGTGGACCGAGTTCTGGGCCAGCCGCCCGGACAAGGAGCAACTGCCGCAAGTGGCGACAGCGGCTCCGCTCGAGCACTTTCTTGCCACCCTGCGCCGTGGGGCTGGCGCACCGAAAATCCGCGTGCGCTGAGGAAATACCATGAGCATTCTGTTTGAACCCGTGCGCCTGGGTGAGCTTGAACTGGCCAACCGTATCGTCATGGCGCCCATGACCCGCAGCCGCGCCGATCAACACGGGGTGCCGACGGCCGAGATGGTCGAGTATTACCGTCAGCGCGCTTCTGCCGGGTTGATTGTCGCCGAAGGCACGGCGCCCTCGGCCAGTGGCCTGGGCTACTGTCGCACCCCGGCGATTTACTCCCCGGCACAAATTGCCGCCTGGAAAGCCGTGACCGATGCAGTGCATGCCGAAGGTGGCCTGATTGTGCTGCAACTGATGCATGTGGGGCGTGCAGCCAGCGCCCACAACAAACCGGCAGGCGCCGCCACGGTAGCGCCGTCGGCCTTGCGCGCCCGCACCCAGCTGTTTACCGACACTGCCGGGATGGTCGATACCGACGAGCCGCAGGCCTTGTCGCCGCACGACATCGAACAGGTCATCGAAGATTACCGCCAGGCCGCACTCAATGCACGCCAGGCCGGTTTTGATGGCGTCGAGCTGCACTGCACCAGCGGTTATCTGCCGATGCAATTCATGGCCTCGGGCAGCAACCGGCGTGAAGACCAGTACGGTGGCAGTGTTGAAAATCGCGTGCGCTTCCCGCAGCAGGTGCTGGCAGCGATGGCTTCGGCTATTGGCCCCGGGCGTGTCGCCTTGCGCCTGTGCCCGGGCAATCCGTTCAACGATATCGATGACGAAGACCCGCTGGCCACCGCAGTTGCCCTGTGCAAGGCCGCCGAGCCGATGGGCCTGGCTTATGTGCATATCATGCGCTCACCGCTGGCGGAACTGGATGCCTTTGCCCTGGCCCAGCGTCATTGCAGCAACGGCCTGATCCTCAATGACGGTTTTGACGGCGAATCGGCACAAGCCGCGCTGCAGGCCGGGCAGGGCGATGCGGTGTCGTTTGCCCGGCACTTTATTGCCAACCCGGACCTGGTCGAGCGCTTGCGCAAGGGCTTGCCCCTTGCCCGCTTCGACCGCAAGACCCTGTACTCACCTGGCCCGGAAGGCTACAGCGATTACCCGCTGGCCGAGGCGGTGGCGCCATGAACGACATGTCCCGCATCAGCACTCTGACGGCAGTCAGACAACAGCCCGTGCCCCGTGATCAGACCCAGGCACTGCTGGATTTGCGTTCTGCGGCCAGCGGCCAGATCAAACCGGCGGACCTGTATACCCTGGCCGACCGTCTTGAAGGGCAGGCACGTGCATTCCCCGATCGGCCTTTTTTGATCGACGGCGAGCAGCGTGTCACCTACGCCGCCGTAGAAGCCCAGGCCAATCGCATGGCCCATGTGTTTTACGCCAAGGGCCTGCGCCCCGGGGATGTGTGCGCGATTGCCATGGAGAACCGTCCGCAGTTTTTCTACAGCTGGTTCGGGCTGGTCAAGCTCGGTGTGGTGGTGGCGTTTATCAACACCCAGGTCAGTGGCAAGCCACTGGTGCATGCCTTGCAATCCACGGCGGCCAGGGCGGTGGTGGTGGGCGAAGAATGCCTGGCCAATCTGCTGGGCACTCAAGGTTTGCCCGATGTCCCGCTGTGGCTGGTCAACGATGCACTGAACCCCTTTGACGGCGAGCTGCCGGCCTTTGTCGATATTGACTTTGAACAGCACGTTACCGCTGCCCCGGCCACGGTCTTCGCCCGTGACGTGCGTGCGGCGATTACGGCCGAAACCACCACGCTGCTGATATTTACCTCGGGCACCACCGGCTTGCCCAAGGCGGCACGCTATAGCCATATGCGCTGGTTGTCCTCGGGTGACGTGATGGAAGTCACCCTGGGGGCCACCTGTGACGACGTATTTTACTGCTGCCTGCCGCTGTACCACGGCGCGGCGGCCACTTCGGTGACGTCCACGGCACTGCGCGCAGGTGCGAGCATTGTGTTGCGGCGCAAGTTCAGCGTGCGTGAGTTCTGGCCGGATGTGCGCCGCAACCGCATTACCGTGTTCCAGTACATCGGCGAGATCTGCCGCTACCTGCTCAACCAGCCAGTGGTGACCGGTGAGCGCGAGCACAGTTTGCGCCATATGCTCGGCGCCGGGCTCACGCCTGAATCCTGGCAGCGCTGGCTGGAGCGTTTTGGCCCGATCCAGGTGTTCGAGGGCTGGGGTGCCACCGAAGCCAACGCCAACCTGATCAATGTCGACAACTATGTGGGCTCCTGTGGTCGCGTGCCGGACTGGAGCCGCACCAATCTGCGCCTGGTGCGTTACGACGTGGAAAGCGACAGCCATCCGCGGGATGCAAACGGTTTTTACCAGTTGTGCCAACCGGGAGAAATCGGCGAGGCAATGGGCTTTATCGTTGATCACCCGCAGATAGGCGGTGGGCGTTTCGAGGGGTACACCAGTACTGCGGCCAGCGAGAGCAAGATCCGCCGCGATGTGTTTCAACGTGGTGATGCCTACTGGAGTTCGGGCGATCTGCTGCGTTATGACGACGACGGCTATTTCTATTTTGTCGACCGCATCGGCGACACCTTCCGCTGGAAAAGCGAGAACGTCTCAACCCTGGAAGTGGCCGACACCCTGAGTGATATGCCGGGGCTTGAACTGATCAACGTGTACGGCGTGCAGGTACCTGAACACGAAGGCCGTGCGGGGATGGCGGCGATCTTGATGCAGCCCGGGCATAGCTTTGACCCGCAGGCTTTTTATGAGCTGACGCAAACCCGTTTGCCGCGTTATGCCGCGCCGGTGTTTGTACGGGTAACACTGGCGGCGGACCTGACCAGCACCTTCAAGCTGCGCAAGGTTGATTTGCAGCGTCAGGGTTACGCGCCGCAGTTGTTTGCCGATCCGCTGTTTGTGCGCGATGAAAGTAGCCGCACCTATCAGCCGTACTCCCTGCAAGTGCTGGCCCGTAACGGTCTGCTGCCGTTTGCAGGTGCCGGCCATGAATGAACTCGACGCTCAAGGCCATCAATGGCGTGACGGCCTGCGCTACCCCTGGCCACAGGCCCCGGCCAGCGGCCAGGTGCAGGAGGTGGCCGAGGGCGTGCTCTGGCTGCGCATGCCGCTGCCGTTTGGCCTTGATCACATCAACCTGTATCTGCTGCGTCACGGTGACGGCTGGGTGGCGGTGGATACCGGGCTGAACAGCGATCAATGTCGCGCCGTGTGGGAGCAGGTGTTTGTCGAAGCCATGGCTGGCTTGCCCCTCAAGGCGGTCATTTGCACCCATTTTCACAGTGACCACACCGGTGTGGTGGGCTGGCTGGCCGAGCGATTTCGTTGCCCGGTGCTGATGACCCATGGCGAGTTCGAGGCGCTGCACCATGGCCCGCCGCGAGCGACGGCACCGGACTGGGCGTTTCTGGATTTTTATCAAAAGGCCGGCTTCAGCGCCGAGCGCGCGACGGCGTTGCTGCCGCTGATCCAGGGCGAGCACTTTCGCCCGCAACTGGTGGCGGGGTTTACCCGGTTGAACCAGGGCAGCCAGTTGACCATCGGCGGGCGGCGCTGGGAGGTGGTGATGGGGAACGGTCATTCACCGGAACACGCCTGTCTGTATGCGCCGGACGATGGTTTGCTGATCTCCGGCGACCAGGTGTTGCCGCGCATCACTTCCACCATTGCCGTGTATGTCAGCGAGCCTCAGGCCAACCCTTTGCGGGACTGGCTGGACTCGATCGAACGGTTGCGCACGATCCCCGACCACGTACTGGTGCTGCCGGCCCATGAACGGCCGTTTTACAACCTGCATCTGCGCCTGGACCAGTTGCGCGACCACCATCGCCAGCACCTGCAGCAGTTGCTGGCAGCGTGCGAACAACCGCGCACCGGGCTGGAAATGATGGGGGTGCTGTTCAAGAAACTGTCAGGCCGTTTCGACGAGCTGATGGCGCTAGGCGAGACGTTGGCGCATGCCAATTACCTTATGGCCGAGGGGGCGCTCGTTCGTGAGGAAGAAGGAGGGCTGCATCGTTATCGACAGGCCCCGACAGGAGTCGTGAAGTTCGACCCGCTTGAGTTGCTTTGAACACAACGCAATGACGCTTGAACCCATCGAAGCGGCCACCGAGTCGCTAATCAGGAGAGGCAGAGTGATCAATAAAAATAACAATAATTGTTCAGGGCAGCGCCCGCACAACTTCCAGGCCAGTGGCCTGGCCGTTGCCGTGGCGCTGGTCTGCAGCCCGCTGTGGGCAGGGGACACCATCGAGTTCGATGACGGCACCACGATTGATTGGTCGGTCACCACCAGCTATGGCATCGGTACGCGGCTGGGCAATCCCAGCGGCCGGTTGATGGGGGTCAACGTCGATGATCCGAACCGCAACTTTGATCAGCACAGCCTCACCACCAACCGGGTGGGCGCGCTGGGCGAAATGATCCTGCGCAAAGACAACTACGGTGCGGTGGTGCGCGCCAGTACCTTTTACGACGATGTGTATCACCGCAAGAATGACAACGATTCACCGGCCACCGTCAACAAATACGGCGACAACGACGAGTTCACCAGTGACACCCGCTACTACAGCGGTGGCCGCACGCGCCTGCTCGACGCTTATGTGTTTGGCGGCTGGCGTTTTGAAAACGACACCATGCTCGACGTAAAAGCGGGTCGGCATATCGAGTCATGGGGCGAGAGCCTTTACTACCCTGGCGTCAACGGCGTGCAGAACCCGTCCGATGCGGTCAAGGCCGCGCAGCCGGGGGTTGAGGTCAAAGAGGTGCTGCTGCCGGTGGGGCAGTTCTCGGCGTCTTACCGGATCAACCCGCAAATTACCCTGGGCGGTTATGTGCAGTACGAGTGGAAGGGCACCGAACTGCCGCCGGTGGGCAGCTTTTTGTCGACTTCCGACGTGATCGGCCCGGGCCGCGAATTTTTGTATATGGGCGCCAACAAGGTGCCTTACCTGGGCACCGACGAGCCGCGCGACAGCGGCCAGTGGGGTGCTCAGGTCCGCTACAGGCCGATTACCGACCTCGAAGTATCGCTGTTCCATGTTGTGTACCACGACAAAAACCCGGCCACTGCGCTGGTGGGCTGGGACCCGATACCGGCAGGCCCCGGTGGCCTGGCTTACAAGGCCAACGGCTACCGGGTCAAATATTTTGAAGACATCAAACTCACCGGTATCAGTGCCACCACCAAGCTTGGCGAGTACCAGCTTGGTGCGGAGTGGTCTTATCGCGACGGTGCTCCGGTGATGGTCAATACCGGTCTGGGCCCGGTGCCGGCCAAGGGTAAGGGCCAACAGTTCCAGTTGTCGGCCATGCGCATCCTGGGGGACCGCCCCTGGGCCAGCCAGACCACCCTGACCGGTGAGTTTGTCACGGTGCGTGCCGACCACGCCGACGAAACCTCTGCCGCGCCGAACCTTGAAGGTGTGGGCCTGTTGCCGTCGCTGGTGCCGTCCGTGCAACCGTCCGATCAGTACACCTACAAAACGGCCACGGCCTGGCGTACCCGCTCTTCGAGCGCTTACACCGTGGGCGCCTCGTTCAGTTACCCGGGCGTATTCCAGGGCTGGGACCTTGAAGTGCCGTTCACCTTCTCCAACGTATTCAGCGGTGCGGCACCGATGTCGGGAACCATTGCCGGGGTGGCGGGGGACAGGCGCCTGAGTGCGGGTACCACCTTCAAATACCTGGGCAACCTGGAAGTATCCCTCAGGTATATCGGGTACCTGGGCTCCCCCGACCCGATCTACCGCCCGCTGGCAGACCGTGACTACGCCACGTTCTCGATGAAATACACGTTCTGACGACTTGCCTGCCCCTGTGTGGGAGCGGGCTTGCTCGCGATACAGGCACTGAGGTTTTGCAGCAGAACCGCGTCGGTGCCAGCGCGAGCAAGCCCGCTCCCACGGAACGGCCTGATTTGCACTTTTAAAGAGAGAAAACCATGGGTCTTAAAGGTCATGCCGCCATTGTTGGCAGCGCTCAGTACAAACCGGAGAAATACGCCACGGCCCCGCGCATGTTCCATCTGGAACAAGTGGCTGACCTGGCGGCCCGGGCGTTACAGGATGCCGGCTTGCAGGCATCGGATCTCGATGGGCTGGTGATCAATGGCCCGCATTTTCATGAAGCCTCAGTGTTCGTCCCGGCCATGGCCGCCGAGTACCTGGGCTTGCGCCTGAATTTTGCCGAAGTGGTCGACCTTGGCGGCTGTACCTCGGTGGGCATGGTCTGGCGCGCTGCCGCTGCGATTGAGCTGGGTTTGTGCCAGGCGGTGCTGTGTGTGCTGCCCGCACGCATGGCGCCCATGGGCCCGGATGAAGACGCCAGCTGGATGGCCCGGGCCATGCGCTTTGGCGGCCACAGCACAGCGTTCGGTGCACCTGAAGCCGAGTTCGACTTGCCGTATGGGCATATGGGCCAGAACACCGGCTACGCGATGATCGCCCAGCGCTATGCCGCGCAATATGGTTATGACCCGCGGGCACTGGCAAAAATCGCGGTCGATCAGCGCACCAATGCGCAGTACAACCCAGAAGCGATGTTTTACGGCCAGCCGCTGACCATCGAGCAAGTGCTGGCCAGTAAAAAAGTTGCCGACCCGCTGCATGTACTGGAAATCGTCATGCCGGTGGCCGGTGGCGCCGCGATGATTATCGCCTCCAAAGAGGTGGCAGCACGGGCGCGCAAGCGGCCATCGTGGATCACCGGCTTCGGCGAGCACCTGGCGTTCAAGTCGCCGTCCTATGCCCAGGACATGCTGCACACACCTATCGGGCCTGCCTCGCAGCGCGCATTCGCAATGGCCGGGCTCAAACCGGCCGATGTGGATGCGGCACAAATTTACGACTGCTACACCATCACCGCCTTGCTGACCCTGGAAGACGCCGGTTTTTGCGCCAAGGGCGAAGGCATGAACTTTGTGCGTGAACACGACCTGACCTGGCGCGGCGATTTTCCGATGAACACCCATGGCGGCCAGCTCAGCTTTGGCCAGGCCGGCGCGGCGGGGGGGATGAGCCAGGTGATCGAGGCGGTGACGCAAATTGCCGGTGAAGCGGGCGAGCGCCAGCTCAAACGCTGCGACACGGTATATGTCTCAGGCACCGGTGGGGTGATGAGTGAGCAGGGCGCATTGATACTTCAGGGAGCATAAATCCGATGTCGAACAACAAACCAATGCCGGTTCCGACCGAGATTTCTGCACCGTTCTGGGAAGGCCTGAAGGCCGAGCGCCTGCTGATTCAGCAATGTGAACGATGCAGCCACTGGGTGTTTTACCCGCGCAGGCACTGCCCGGCGTGCTTTACCCATGCCCTGACCTGGCGTGAAGTCAGCGGTGGCGCGACGCTGTACAGCTTTACCGTGACACGCATCGCGACCCTGCCGGACTTTGCCGATGAAATGCCGCAGATACTGGCGGTGGTCGAGCTGGATCAGGGTGTGCGCATCAATACCAATCTGGTCGGGCTGGACGAGTCTGAAGTCAAAGTGGGCATGCGCCTGCAACCGGTATTTGCCGAGGTCGATGCCAAGGGCAACCGGCTGCTGCGTTTTACCGGGCTGGACAAGGATGCCGAGGCGTTGAAGACGCTGCGTACGGTTGAGCAACCGGTGCCAGAAACCGCAGTGCCAGTGCGCCAGATTGCCCTGGATGACGAAGAGGGCCTGCAGGCGCTGGTCAGCGACGAGTTCAGCCCGTGGAGCAACCAGGTGGTGGTCGATCAGGGCCTGATTGACAGCTTTGCCCAGTTATCCGGGGATGATTACTGGATCCACACCGACCCGGAACGTGCGCGCAAGCAAAGCCCGTTTGGCGGCACCATCGCCCACGGTGCGCTGGTGCAGATCCTGCAGTCACGGATGAAACTCAACCTGGGTTACGAGATCACCGGGTTCACCAATATGGTCAACTATGGTTCGGATCGCCTGCGCTTCCCGGCACCGGTGCCGGCGGGCTCGACCATCCATGCGCGGGCCCGGGTCAAGCGGGTAGAGCGGGTCAGAAGCGGTACTCAGCTGACCCTGGAACTCAATACCCATGTGCTGGGCAGCGAGCGGCCGTCGGTGATCAATGAGCTGGTGATTTTGTATATGTGATGCCCTGTGGGGGCGGGCGTGCCCGCGATGCTATCGATGCGGTTTTAATGACACGCCGCGCCGCCTGCATCGCGGGTAAGCCCGCTCCCACCGGTTTAAGGCGCCCCACCTGAGCGCTTTAGTCTCAACGGACGATGAACCCCACCCCCATCCTTCCCATACTCCTCCAAGCCAATAAATACAGGCATTGAGGAGCAGGCACATGATCGACATTCGTGGTTTGAGCTACTTCGTTGCAGAGTCTGCAGATCCCGTTCAATGGCAGCGTTACGCCGAAGACGTGCTCGGGATGATGGTCAGCGAAGCACCCGCCGGCGGCTTGTACGTGAAGATGGATGAGCGTCCGTATCGCATGCTTATCGTGCCGGGCGGTGAGTCGCGGTATCTGGCTTCCGGTTGGGAGCTGGCCGGCGAAAAGGCTTTCAACGCCGCGATCGAAGTGCTGGATCAGGCCGACGTCAACTGGCGCCTGGGCAGCGCCGAACAGTGCGATCAGCGCGGTGTGCAAGCACTGCTGCACGTCACCGACCCTTCAGGTAACCGCCATGAATTGAGCTGGGGCCATCGCTCCGATTGCCAGCCCTTTGTCTCGCCCCAGGGAGTGCCGGGTTTTGTCACCGGTGATATGGGCCTGGGCCACACCGTACTGCCCGCGCCAAATTTCGATGCCACCCTGGCGTTTGCCAAGGATGTGCTGGGCTTTGAACTGTCGGATATTTTCAACTTCCGTCCCGACCCTTCGGCACCACCGATTCGCATCCATTTTCTGCATTGCAAAAACAGCCGTCACCACAGCCTGGCCCTGGCCGAGTACCCGGTGCCGTCCGGCTGCGTGCATGTGATGGTCGAGGTCGAGTCGATGACTGAAGTGGGCCGCGCCCATGACCGGCGCATCGCGCATGACGTACAGCTATCGGCCACCCTCGGCCAGCATCTGAATGACCGCATGACCTCTTTCTATATGAAAACCCCTTCAGGTTTTGACCTGGAGTATGGCTATGGCGGCTTGCTGGTGGATTGGCAGGACCACAGCGCTTTTGAATTCACCCGGGTAAGCCTGTGGGGCCATGACTTCTCCGCAGGACAGTCGTAAGGAGCACTACATGAACAAGCAAATGACAGCGGCAGACGTGGTCGGCCAACTGCGCGACGGCATGACCATCGGCTTCGGCGGCTGGGGCCCGCGGCGCAAGCCCATGGCGATCGTGCGCGAGATCCTGCGTTCTGACGTCAAGGATCTCACCGTGGTCGCCTATGGCGGTCCCGAGGTCGGCATGCTCTGCGCTGCCGGCAAGGTCAAAAAACTGATTTTCGGCTTTGCCACCCTCGATGCCATCCCGCTCGAAGCCTACTTTCGCAAGGCCCGCGAGGCCGGAGAACTGGAGCTGATGGAACTGGACGAGGGCATGCTGCAATGGGGCCTGCGGGCCGCCGGCATGCGTCTGCCGTTCTTGCCGACCCGTTGTGGCCTGGCCACCGATGTCAGCCGCCTGAACCCCGGGATCAAGCAGGTGCAGTCGCCCTATGCGGATGGCGAGGTGTTGCTGGCCATGCCGGCGCTGAATCTGGATATCGCCTTTTTGCACGTCAACGTTGCCGACCGCCTGGGCAATACCCTGGTAACGGGCCCCGATCCTTATTTCGATCATTTGTATGCCCGTGCCGCCAAACAGTGCTTTGTCTCCTGTGAGCGGATCGAGGAGCGCTTGAACCTGGATGCTGCCCAGGCCCGCTTCAACACCTTCGAACGTTATCTGGTCAGCGGCGTGGTGCATGCACCCTTTGGTGCGCATCCGACAGCCTGCCCGTCCGATTACGGCTGGGACCTTAGCCACTTGAAACGCTACAGCGCCAGCGCTGCAGAAGAAGGTGGCTGGGAAGGTTATGTAGCCGAGTTTGTGACCCCGGGCGAAAGCGCCTACCAGGCCAGCAATGGCGGGGTCGATCGATTGAGCGCTTTGCCGCTGCCCGTGTTTTGAGGAGTGTGGACATGACTGCTACTAGCGAATTTACCCTGGCTGAACTGTTGATCGTGGCCGCCTGTGAAGCCTGGCGCGGTAACGGCGAAGTGATTGCTTCGGGCCTGGGGGTAATCCCGCGCCTGGGCGCGAGCCTGGCCAAACTGACCCATAGCCCGGAACTGTTGATGACCGACAGCGAGGCATTTCTGGTGGAAGAGCCTATCCCCCTGGGGCCGCGTGGAGATTTTGTACCGCGTTATTCGGGCTATCTGTCGTTCGAGCGGGTGTTCGAGTGCGTGTGGGGCGGGCGTCGCCACGCCATGATCGGTCCGACCCAGATCGACCGCTGGGGCCAGACCAACCTGTCGTGCATTGGCGACTACCAAAAGCCCAAGGTGGCAATGCTCGGGGTGCGCGGTTTGCCGGGCAACAGCATCAACCATATCAACTCGTTCTTCGTGCCGTCGCACAACACCCGGGCGTTTGTCGCCGGGGAAGTGGACATGGTCTCGGGTGTCGGCTTCAAGCCCGAGCGCTGGGAAGAGGGCATGCGCAGCGACCTGATGGACATCCGCCTGATCGTCACCGACCTGTGTGTGATGGACTTCGGCGGACCGGACCGGGCCGTGCAGGTGCGTTCCCTGCATCCGGGCGTGAGCTTTGAAGAGGTACAGGAGAAAACCGGTTTCCCGCTGCTCAAGGCCGCCGACCTCAAGCAGACCGTGGCGCCGACGCCGGAGCAACTGGCGCTGATCCGCCGCCTCGATCCCCATGACTATCGCGCCTCTGCGCTCAAGGGCAACCCGCCCGGCATTCGTCAGGCCTGATGGCCAGGAGTTCATATGAGCAGCGACAGCGAATTTGTGCAGCGGGCTGACACCGCTGTGTATGAAACCGAGGACCCGGTGCTTTATGGGGTGGCCGATGGTATCGCCACGCTGACCATGAACCGGCCGACCGTCAATAACGCGCAAAACTCACAGATGACCTACGCCCTGGACGACGCCTTGCGCCGTGCCGTCAATGACGATGCGGTGAAGGTCATTGTGCTGCGCGGCAATGGTAAGCATTTTTCCGCAGGGCACGATATCGGCACGCCGGGGCGCGATATCAACAAGGAATTTGAGCGCGCCAGCCTGTGGTGGGACCACACCAACAAGCCGGGCGGCGAGTACCTCTATGCCCGCGAGCAAGAGGTGTACCTGGGCATGTGCCGGCGCTGGCGCGAACTGCCCAAGCCGACCATTGCCATGGTGCAGGGGGCGTGCATTGCCGGCGGGCTGATGCTGGCCTGGGTCTGTGATTTGATCGTGGCCAGTGACGATGCTTTTTTTCAGGACCCGGTGGTACGCATGGGCATTCCGGGGGTTGAGTATTTTGCCCACCCCTATGAACTGAACCCGCGCATTGCCAAGGAGTTTCTGTTTACTGGCGATCGTATGAGCGCCGAACGCGCCTACCAGATGGGCATGGTCAATCGCCTGTTTACCCGCGAAGGGCTGGAGGCCGGTACCTATGCGCTGGCAGCGGCCATCGCCAAACAGCCGCGCATGGGCCTGGCCCTGACCAAGCAGGCGATCAATCACGTCGAGGACTTGCAGGGCAAGCGTACGGCGATGGACGCGGTGTTTGCCTGGCATCACTTCGCCCATAGCCATAACGAGCTGCTGTCCGGGGACAAGCTGGGCGGCTATGACGCCAAGGCCATGATTGAAGCGAACAAGAGTGCTGCGGGAGAGCGTGGATGAGTGACTATCTGCAAACGGCGTTGACCGATGCCCTGGGCTGCCGTTACCCCATTGTGCAAACCGCGATGGGCTGGGTAGCGGACGCCAATCTGGTGATCGCCAGTACCCGTGCGGGGGCCTTCGGTTTTCTGGCCGGAGCGACCATTGCGGCGGATCAGCTGGAGGGCCAAATCCTGCGGGTGATCGAGGCCACGGGGGGGAGTAATTTCGGCCTCAATTTCCATATGTTCCAGGAAAACGCCGCGCAGTGCGTGGACCTGGCCATCAAGTACCGCCTGCGAGCCGTCAGCTATGGCCGCGGCCCCGACCGCCAGACCATCGGGCGTTTCAAAAAGGCCGGGGTGTTGTGCATTCCCACCGTGGGTGCGCTTAAACACGCACTCAAGGCCGTGGAACTGGGCGCGGACATGGTCACCGTACAGGGCGGCGAGGGTGGCGGGCATACCGGGGGCGTGCCGAGCACCATTTTACTGCCGCAGGTGCTGGATGCGGTGCGGGTGCCGGTGATTGCCGCGGGGGGCTATTCCACTGGGCGCGGGCTGGCCGGAGCGCTGGCCACAGGTGCGGCCGGGGTGGCCATGGGCACGCGGTTCCTGATGACCCAGGAATCGCCCACCCCGATCGCGACGCTGGAGCGTTACGTGAAAGTGACCGACCCACAGCAGATTCGCGTGACGACGGCAGTGGATGGCATGCGCCACCGCATGATCGAAAACGCTTTTATCAATCGTCTGGAAAAAGCCGGTGCCTTTGGCCGCCTGCGCATTGCCCTGGGCAGCGCCTGGCACTGGAAGCAACACACCGGCATGAGCCTTGGGCATATGCTCGGTGTATTTGCCAAATCAATAAAAGAAGACCCTGCTGCGCTGTCGCAGACGGTGATGGCGGCCAATCAGCCGGTGCTGTTGCAGCGCTCGATGGTGGATGGCGTACCGGATGAGGGGATTTTGTCCAGCGGGCAGGTGGCCGCTGCCATTGGCGAACTGAAAAGTTGCCAGAGCCTGATCGACGAGATGGTGCAAGAGGCCGAGCGCTGCCTGATAGCGGTGAATGCACGTCATCAGGCAGCGCGCTGTAAGGCGGGGGAAGCGGCAGCCATCTGAAACGGCTGGCTCTGCTGTAATTTAACTTATCTGGATACAAAGCCTGTCCGCTCTGGCCCGTGGGGCAAGCATTCTGATCACTACACTTTTTAATTATTGTGCAGTTCAGGAAGCTGATTTATGCCCCAAGCCTTGCATCGCCATACTCCCTTGCTAACCGCTTATGACCCTCGCGGGCTGGCCATCTGCACGGTGGCCTGTCATCGGCGCACTGCGGCGCAGGAACCTGAAGCGCGGATCAGCCGCCAGGTGTTTGGCCCCAGCGGTTTTTTGACCGAACAGTGGGATCCGCGTCTGGTGGCATTGCGCCGTAAAGATCCGACTACGGTGCCCAATCAGCGCAATCGATCTTCGCTGTCGGGGCGCCTGCTGCGCAGCGACAGTGTTGACCGCGGCGTGCGTATCAGCCTGGCAGGGGCGGGCGGGCAACTGCGCTTTAGTTGGGATGCCCGGGGTACCCGCAGCATCTGGGAATACGATGAACTGCTGCGCCTGAACGCCGTATTCGAACAGGGCGCCGGAACTGAGGTTGCGCATTGTGTCGAGCGTCTGACCTATGCCGACAACAGCGCTGTGCATGCGCGCCAAAATGGCTGCGCCCGGCTGATCCGTCATGACGACCCTGCCGGCACGCTGTGGTTTGAGGGCTATGACCTGCTGGGGCAGGTGACGAGTCAGTCACGGCGATTCGCACGTGACGCATCCCAAGCGCCCAACTGGTCGCCGCAGGCCGGGTTGCGTGAGCAGCACCTTGAATCCCGAAGCTGGCGCACTCAATGGCGCCGTGATGCTGTGGGCCAGTTGGTTGAGCAAATCGATGCCCAGGGCAATCGGCAGCGTATGCGCCATGATGTGGACGGTCTGCTGGCTGCGGTGATGGTCAATCTCGGCAGCGGTCGCCAGCACAGTGTGGTGCAGCAAAGATCCTATAACGCGAGCGGCCAGATAGAAGTTGAACGGTCGGGCAACGGGGTAGTGCGTGCCCTGGCCTACAGCCCGTTGGATGACCGCCTGCAGCAACTGAAAACATGGCGCACCAGTAATCCGGGTGAAGCCTTGCAGGACTTGAACTATGTCTATGACCGGGTTGGCAATGTGCTGAATATCCGTGATGCAGCGCAACCTGTGCTGTGGTCTGATAATACCCGGCTGCAAGCATTGAGCACTTATACCTACGACTCGCTCTACCAGCTGATAGAAGCCACGGGCCGTGAAAGCGCCAGCAATCTCAATGGCCCGCAGCTGCCCGTTGCTGCGGGCCTGGGTGCGGCCAACGGTCAGCGTATGCGTAACTACCGTCAGTCGTATACCTACGATGCAGGCGGCAATCTTGCCCTGCTGCAACACATGCCCAGCCACGGTTCTGGCTATACGCGACAGATGAACGTGGCTGACCACAGCAATCACGGCCTTGAACAAAAGTCGGGGCTGCCCGCCCGCCCCGGGCTGGCAAGCGGCTTTGACGCGAATGGCAACCAGCAGGTACTCGAACCGGGGCAGTGGCTGAGCTGGACCCTGCGCAATCAATTGCAGCGAGTTACCCGTGTCACACGCCAGGACGGTGCCAACGATGATGAGGCCTATGTCTACGACAGCAGCGGGGCAAGGGCGCTTAAAATCAGACAGTCCCATGGCCATCGTCAGACCCGTCGTGAAGAGGTGTATTATTTGCCCGGTCTCGAAGTCCGGCGCAACAGCGCCACGGGCGAATGGGTGAATGTGCTGATGGTGGTCGGTGATCTCAATAGCGCGAGCATATTGCAGTGGGAGAAGGGGCGCCCCGAAAGCATCGATAACGAACACATGCGTTTGAGCCTCTCGGACCATCTGGGCTGCAGCATGCTGGAGCTGGATGGCTCTGGGCGGTTACTCAGTCAGGAAAGCTACTACCCCTATGGAGCCACTGCCTGGTGGGCGACGAAAAATACCCTTGAAGCCCGTTATAAATTTATTCGCTATTCGGGCAAGGAGCGCGATGCCAGCGGGCTCTACTATTACGGCTTGCGGTATTACGCACCGTGGCTGGCGCGCTGGGTCAGCGCCGATCCGGGCGATGATATTGATGGCATGAACCTGTACGCGATGGCGCAGGGCAATCCCGTCGGCAGGGTCGACGAGCAGGGCCTGCTGAGTTCGGAGGCGGCTATTGGCCGGTTTGCCGGATTGCACTCGGCCATCTCCGGGCTGTCCAGGCAGATCAGGTCGCGGTGGCAGGCTTCGAGTGCCGCCGCGATTCGTGATGGGCTGGCAACCTGGATCAGTAATGTTGTCGGGGTGGGGGTCGACCTGGCCCTGTTTGAGGGTCGTCAACCGACTCACGGGCTCAATGTTGCCTTGCGAAGTACGGTAAATGCCATTGATGCACTGGCCGTCATGCACATGGGTACCGGGCTTTTTGCAAACTTGACTCACTGGAGCCCCTTTATCGGTTTTATTGCCGCAAACGTTACGCACAGGGGCTTTGAAATGCGAGGTGCCAGCGAGGGGGCGGGTTCTGATGAGGTTTGGGATCCCGTGGCTCGAGTGAGGCTGGCGGGGCATGTGCGCTCACTTACACGTGAAGTCCTGCAGCAGACCTTGAGAGGTTACGGTGACAGCGTGTCCTGGGGGCAGACCCCGGTAAGTTCCAGAATCATGCGAACGATGATGAGTGCAGGTGCCTATGGCCTGGCTACTGTTCCCAACGCGGTCTATGGTCAGTTTGTGCCAGGGCCACTGCAGCCGAATATAGCGCCTGTGATCGAGGCTTATGACGGGGCGGCGGGGACGTACATTCGCGCGGGCCATCAATCTGCTCAGCTGGATCGTCACGTGAATACGCTGCAGATCCCGCCAGGGATGGCCACGTTTCATGGAGGCATGAGCAGGATGTTCAATCAGACGTGGGTTTACTGGGCCGGGGTCGGGATCGAGGCCATCGCCGCGTATGTCACAGGTTCGCCGATAGCGCAGCAAAGTTCACGGGCCAGGGCCTGGGTGGGGGCTGCCAAAGGGGCGGTATCGGCACTGACCGAGGTGCGTGGGCTTTTGCTGCAAACGGCCAGAAGTGGTTACAACAGCCTGTTCAAGCGTTGGAGACCGGTCAAGCACTGATGATGGATAACCTGCGGCGGCGGGCCTGTTCGCGATGATAGTGCTCCGGTTTGGTGTGATACGCCACGCTGCCTGCACCGCAGGCATTGTGCTGCTCACGCTGTCTGAGGCTTGCCAGATCATCGTGGCAGCGCTTGGCATCAGGACAGAAATCCGCCATCTACATTCAGCGAGATACCCGTGGTGTAGCTCGATGCATCGCTTGCCAGATACAGCACAGCCCCGGCCATCTCGCCGGGGGCGGCGACGCGTTTGAGCGGGATGTGTTGCAGGGCGGTCTTGAGAATGGCGTCGTTGCTGACCAGCGCCGAGGCAAACTTGGTGTCGGTCAGCCCCGGTAGTAACGCATTGCAACGAATGCCGAACCCTGCACATTCCTTGGCAAACACCTTGGTCATATTGATCACCGCTGCCTTGGTCATCGAATACACACCCTGGAACACTCCCGGTGATACGCCGTTGATCGAGGCTACGTTAATGATGCTGCCGCCGCCGTGCTCGCGCATCAGCTTCCCTGCCTCCACGGACATAAAGAAATAGCCGCGAATATTTACATCGACGGTTTTCTGGAAAGCGCCAAGGTCGGTGTCCAGTACGTTGCAGAACTGCGGATTGGTCGCGGCGTTGTTGACCAGAATATCGATGCGGCCAAAGTCTGCGCGTATGCGCGCAAAGGTCTTAGTGATCTGTTCCATTTCGCCAATATGGCAGGCGATGGCAGTGGCCTTGCCGCCCTCGGCGATGATTGCATCGGCCACTGGCTGGCAGCCTTCGAGTTTGCGGCTGGAGACAATGACGTGGGCACCTTGTTGGGCCAGCAGCCTGGCAATGGCTTCACCGATGCCGCGGCTGGCACCGGAAACAAAAGCGATTTTGCCATCAAGGTCGAACAGTTGAGTCCTGGACATGTTGATTCCCTGTTATCTGGGGCTTAGAGGCTGGAGCGGCGAATGACGTTGAGGCTCATCTGCTCCAGCAGCGCGTTCATTTGTATGAACTGGGCAAAACGTTTGTCTGCGGTCTGGCCGTGGTAGTAGCGGTAGTAGATCTGTTGAACGATACCCGCCAGACGAAACAGGCCGTAGGTGTAGTAGAAATCGTAGTTGTCTATCTGAATCCCGGAACGCTCGGCGTAGTAATCCACAAATTCGCGGCGGGTCAACATACCCGGAGCGTTGCTCGGCTGGCGCCGCATCAGTTGCACCGGTGCTGGGTCATCCGCCTCGATCCAGTAGGCGAGGGTGTTGCCCAGGTCCATCAGCGGATCACCCAGCGTAGTCAGCTCCCAGTCCAGCACGCCGATGATCTGCATCGGGTTGGCGGGATCTAGGATCACATTATCAAAGCGGTAGTCGTTGTGAACGATAGCCGGGGTCGGGTAGTCGGCTGGCATTTTGGCGTGCAGCCAGTCTTTTACTGCGTGCCAATGGGGTGCATCCGGGGTCAGGGCCTTTTCGTAGCGCTCGCTCCAGCCGCTGATCTGGCGCTGCACGTAGCCTTGCGGCTTACCCAGATCGGCCAGGCCGCAGGCGTTGTAGTCAACGCGATGCAACTCGACCAGTTTGTCGATAAAGCTCTTGCACAGGGTTCTGCTGGCGTCGGCGCCCAATGCCAGTTCCTGCGGCAGATCCGAGCGCAGGATGATGCCCCTGACCCGTTCCATGACATAGAACCCGGAGCCGATCAGACTTTCGTCGGAGCAGTGGGCGTAGGCCCTGGGGCAGTAGGGGAAGGCGTCCTTGAGCTGATTGAGGATGCGAAACTCGCGGCCCATGTCGTGCGCCGATTTGGCCTTTTGGCCAAAGGGCGGGCGGCGCAGCACCAGCTCTCGACCCGGGTATTCAATCAGGTAAGTCAGGTTCGAGGCGCCGCCGGGGAACTGGCTGATCGCAGGTTCCCCCACAAGGCCAGGAATATTTGCCTTGAGGTAAGGGTCAATGCGGCTGGCGTCGAGTTCTTCGCCGGTGCGGATGCGGGTGGACGAGTCGGTAAGCGCCATGTTTATCTCTTCTGTTTATAGTTGAGGCCTGACAACATTCGCTAATCTAATGGGCGGCCCGGGTCTCGACAAGTCGGCTGCTGCCTTAATAGGCAGGGCTGTTAGCAGGGGATCAGCGTCTTTGATGGCCACTGCCTCAATAAACCGCAGGGCAAAAAAAACCGAAGCGCGTGGGCTTCGGTTTTCGGTGCTGCGTGTGGCTTAGGCCGGGAACAGTTCGCTCAGTTTCATGGCCAGCATCATGTCGCCTTCAGCGCGCAGTTTGCCGCCCATAAATGCCTGCATGCCATCGGTTTCGCCGCTAACGATGCCTTCCAGGGTCTCGCCGTCCATCACCAGGGTGACCTGGGCGTCAGGGTTTTCACCTTCTTTGAGTTCACAAGTGCTGTCTTTGACGATCAGCGAGAAGTGTTTATCTTCATCGATGCGGAAACCAAAAACCAGGTCCAGGCCTGCAGCAGCGGCTGGGTTGAATTTGGCTTTCATTGCTTGAACGGCATCAGCTACAGAAGTCATGGTTCGATCCTTATATAGGGTGGAGTACGGCGGCCCGAAGGCCACGGTTGCCGACGCTCAACGATAGGTGATGAGTGACGGCGTCTTCAACAGTTGCAAATGCACATGACTGTTGAAGGAAGCCAGGGTGACCTCGCGGCCATGGAACTTGAGCTGGCTGAGCGAGGTATTGACGATTTGCCAGCCGAGCTTGAAGGCATCGGTGGCCGGAATTCGGGTCAGTATGTGGACCAGGGCCGTAATGGTGCCTGCAGAAGTGAACACGACAATGTTCTGCTGGCCCTTGGCAAGGTCGAGCAGGCTGTTCAGTCCGCGCTGGACCCGTTCGACAAAGCCCAGCCAGGTTTCCAGTCCAGGGGTATCGTAAGTGCCACTGAGCCAGCGCTCGATGATCAGTTCGAAAATGCGCTGGAACTCGGCCGGATTGTGGGCGGCATTGTTCATCGCCGTCAGGGCCTCTGGCTCGTCCGGCAGCAAGCCGGGAAGCAGGGCATCAAGTATGGCGTAAGCATCGAATTCGTTGAAGGCAGCGTCTGTTTCCAGTGTAGGGGCGGGCAGCCCGGCGGCGTGCAGTTGTGCCAGGGCATGGCGTGCGGTGTCTTGCTGACGTGTCAGATCACCGGCCAGGCAACGGTCAAAGCGCAAATTCAGTTCGGCCAGATGCTGACCGGCAATTTGCGCCTGGTGCACGCCCAGTGGTGACAACTTGTCGTAGTCATCTGCACCAAAGGAGGCCTGGCCATGTCTGATCAAATAGATGCTGCCCACGTGCGCGTCATTCCTGAGCACTGAAAGTCAGGCGAGGTTAGGAGGATGGCAAGTGGCTGTCAATGAAAAAACATACGCTTGTTTGAATTGCTGCCAATGCCCCTGATCAAGGTGTTTCACGGCTGGCAGGCCCCGGTTGGCGTCGGTATGCTGGTTGTCATTGCGCGGCCCTGACCCTCGGGCTGCAATCGTTTTCAAGGAGAGGCTGTGGAATTTCTTGCCGAGTACGCCAGTTTTCTGGCTAAAACCGTGACTCTGGTGGTCGCCATTGTGGTGGTGCTGGTGACTGTTGCTGCATTGCGTGGCAAAGGGCGCCGTTCTACCGGGCAATTGCAGGTCACCAAGCTCAATGATTTCTACAAGGGCCTGCGTGAACGCCTGGAGCAATCGCTGCTGTCCAAAGACCAGTTCAAGGCACTGCGCAAGCAGACTGCCAAGGCCGACAAAAAACTGAAAAAACAGCCAGAAACCAAGGCTAATGTCTTCGTGCTGGATTTTCACGGTGATATCAAGGCCTCGGCGACAGAAAGCCTGCGCCATGAAATTACTGCCTTGCTGACCCTGGCCAGGCCGACTGACGAAGTGGTGCTGCGTCTGGAAAGTGGTGGTGGCATGGTGCACAGCTATGGCCTTGCGTCGTCGCAATTGGCACGTATCCGTCAGGCAGGCATTCCGTTGACGATCTGCATCGATAAAGTTGCTGCCAGCGGTGGCTACATGATGGCTTGTATCGGCCAGAAGATTATCAGTGCACCGTTTGCAATTCTGGGTTCCATCGGTGTGGTGGCGCAGTTGCCCAACGTCAATCGCCTGCTCAAAAAGCACGACATTGATTATGAAGTGCTGACGGCGGGCGAGTACAAGCGAACGCTTACGGTATTTGGCGAAAACACTGAAAAAGGTCGTGAAAAGTTTCAGCAGGACCTGGATATCACCCATCAGCTGTTCAAGAACTTCGTGTCCAAGTACCGCCCGCAGTTGGCGATTGATGAAGTGGCGACCGGCGAAGTGTGGCTGGGCGTTGCTGCGGTCGATAAACAGCTGGTCGACGAATTGAAAACCAGCGATGAGTATTTGTCCGAGCGGGCCGCGAATGCACAGCTGTATCACCTGCACTATGCCCAGCGCAAAAGTTTGCAGGAGCGTGTGGGTCTGGCTGCCAGCAGTTCGGCGGAACATGTTGTTGACTCATTGTGGAGTCGTTTGACCCAATCACGTTTCTGGTGATTAGTCAGGCGCTGTTGTAAGTGTTACAACAGCGCCTGCGTCTGTGCCTGGTGCGGTAGTTAATTATCGTTTAAAGCATGTTTTTTAATAAATAACCTGATTCTTTATCAAGTATTCAGCCGACTATTTTTTAGTGTTGTCTATAAGCTGAAGGCACGAATCCCTATCGAGCCTTTACCATGACCGATGCTATTAGTTATTCGTTATCAGAGTCTGAACGATCCGTTGTCGACTATGCCCGTCGATTGGCGAATGTGCCGGTTGAAAACCAGCATGAAACCTATATTGCGGGGTTGCTTGCACCCTGGTTTAAATATGCGTCGCCGACGTTGCGCGAAAGATTACTTAACAGTTTCAAATTAGGGCAAATGGCTCAGCGCGAGGTCGCGCGCGTGCTGGCCCAAATCAAGCCGATAGAGTCGTTCGCCGAGCCGTTGCTCAAGGAGGCGCTGAAGGCACGTGGCTGGACAGATGCTGACCCCAAGAGGTATGGCATAAAACAGGTTCGCTTGTTGAGTAATCTGTTGCTGTTTTTTGCTCGGCAACAATTCAGGCTAGTTGATTCTCTGATCCAGCTTGCCTTGCCCGAGAAGTTCACACCTGAGTCATTGGAGCTGAACCTGGTATCGAGCGTCAGTCATCACAGCCTGCTGCAGGCAGCGTTGCAGAACTATGAGGCTTTTGAGGCTGTTGAAGGCGGCTTCGACCAGGGGTCGTGCATTTATGCACTCAGAGGTACGCAGCAGATTGAACAGGCCGAATTAAAGCCCGAAGGTTTTGCGCAGATCTGCCGTGACCTGAACCTGGGCATGCAATATCAATGGCATTTGACGCGTGTGTTTGAACCGGCGGATGATAATTGGCCTGCCGACAATGCCAATTCAAAGGCGTATAAGTTGCAAGCTGTATTTGTTCAGAATCTGCGCCAGGAATTTGCCTGCGCCTTGCATGTGGCCTATATGAAGGCGGAGGTCACGACACAATCATATAACTATATATTGACTTTTTTGATTCCGCCGGGTGCTCTCTTTTCGTATATTCACTCAGGTCATAGCACGCTTCAAATCATGGGCTTTGAGGTTCCCGGAGTTATTGTTTTTTGGCCGCAGAGAAAACCGGCCGAAGAGGCGCAGCCCTGCATACTTTATTTGCCGAACAGTTCCGGCACGGCGTTTCACGAATTCGAGTCGTTTGATTTATTAAAGGCGACGCTGCGCGAGTGGTTAAAAAATAGCGTCTTTGCCACGTATTTCTTTCACTTGGTTCCCTTGCGTTACCGCGCCGAGTTTATGCGGCGCACGGACTTGAAAAATATAACCTGGGATTCGTTGTTGTTACGCCGCCCACCGATCATCAATGAACCTGCATTGATGTCCGAAACCCGGCATCTGCCCAAGTTTGACGATCCATTTTTGATTGCCTGGGGGCTGCAGCTGGCCAAGATTAAAGATGATGCCAGGTTGCTGATCGTCCCCACGGAAGATGAAGACTCTAAAAGTCGTTTGGCACGTCAGGCCTCTTTCTTGAATCTGGGGGTGAGCTTGTTGATGGTTGCGTTGGGTTTTGTCCCGGTTCTGGGTGAGATCTTGCTGGTAACCAGTGTCATGCAACTGGGGGTTGAGGTGTATGACGGTATCAAGGCGTGGCAGCGGGGAGACCGTGCCGCCGCGCTGGAGTACTTGTTCGATGTTGCCGAGAATTTTGCGCTGGCTGCCAGCAGCACTGCAGCGGCAAAAGCACTCAGGCCATCGCCGGTCGTGGATGCACTGGTTGCAGTCACGTCAGTTAAAGGTCAAAAACGATTGTGGCGGCCGGATCTCAGGCCCTACCAATACCCAAACCTTGCGCTGGGTGATGCCGAGCCCGATGCGCGAGGGCTCTATAGCATGGGTAACAAGCAGTTTATCAAGCTGGAAGACAAGGTGTATCAGGTCAAAATCGATGCTGCGACACAAAGGTGTCATATCCAGCACCCAACCGAGCCGTACACCTACACACCACGCGTCAGGCATAACGGCAGCGGTGCGTGGGCGCATGAACTCGATGATCCGATGCAAATGTCGCGCATGCAGTTGTTCCGTCGGTTGGGCCCTGCGGCCCAAGGGTTATCGGACGCTATGGTCGAGCGTGTGCTGGCTGCATCCAATACCAGTGATGATGCGTTGCGCAGGCTGCACATGGATAACCTGCCGCCACCTCCTGCGTTGGCAGACAGCATGAGGCGCGTGCAGTTGAGTCAAATGATCGAACGTTTCATCGTACAAATGCAGCAGGGGGGCAAAGTGTCTACCGATACTGCGCAATTGCAACTGGAGCTGTTGACTCGTCTTGATGGCTGGCCTGCGGACAGAGTTTTACGCGTGGTGAACATGCGCGGGTCCATGGTCATGGAGTACGGGCCTGAAGTGGAGTCTTCGCATCCCCGCCTGCAAGTTACCGAAGCCCAGATCAAGAACGCAGAATTGCTCAAGACCACGCTGGAGTCTTTCTCCTCGGCGCAAATCGAGGTTTTGTTGGGGCAATCTGTCGATGGCCTTGAGCAACAGGAACAGGCATTGGCGCGCCAGTTGGGTCGCTTTGCCCAAGCTACAAAGTCTGACCTGTTCTCGCATCTGTATAAACGGGGCGAGGTGGTGACAGCCCGGATGGAGCTGTTGCAAAAACAGTTTCCGAGTTTGCCGGCAAGTGTGATGGGCGAGTTGATGGATCAACTTGCCCCGGCCGAAATGGCAACAGTGCAGAGCACCGGGCGCCTGCCGCTGCATATTCTGGAAGAGGCGCGCAGCTACACGCAGGTATTGCGTTTGAACCGGGCACTGGAGGGACTCTATTTCGAGGCTCTAAGTAACGTTGATAGCAATACATTGGCATGGCAAACCCTTACCCACTTGCCTGACTGGCCACCCAGTCAGCGCTTGCTATTGCGCGACAGAGCCACAGGTCAAGTACTGAGCTCCGTAGGTAATCCGTTGTCCAGATACAGCCAGGAGATTTTTAAAAGCTCGGGCGAGTACCATTTTTTGGGCCTCGCCACAGATGATATATACAGCAGCCCCTATCTTTGCAGATGTGTGGCCAAAGCCTTGCCGTCTTCCGCGCGTATGTCGCTTGGGCTTCCCGACACTGACCCGGGGGTGTTTTTAAGCTGGAAAATTGCATCCCATGCGGCCGGTCATCGCGCGCAAAGTGCCAATGCGCTGGGGATGCAGCAAGTTAAACCCTGGTTCAAATCGCCCATGCGCCTGGCCGATGGGCGGGCAGGCTACAGGCTCAGCGGTCGCTCAGGCCATGCCGCGCAAGCGAGCAGGCCATTGGTGATAAAGGATCTTGTGATGGATCTTTTTCCGTTGATGAGTGAGGAAACGGTCAGCCAGTTTTTATACCATCTTGAACTTTCACCTGCGTTGACCACCCGGGTACTGGTCAGGCTAAAGGCCGAGCTTCAAACCTTGCGTAACGATCTTGAGCGCTGGGTGGAGTCGCCGGTCTGGAGTCAGCGGCGCAATGGCCCGCGGGTACTGGTGTCGACCCAGGACAAGCGTGCAATCAGCCAGGCTTTGCTCCACGTCTGGCGCCGACAGACCGCAACCGTGAGCGTGGGTGAGCACACCGGATATGTGCTGAACCTCAATAGTTGGCCAGTTGATTGCTTGCCTGAGATATCGGCAGATTTTTCCCATGTCAGTGCACTGCACTTGAGCAACTCACCCAATGGAAAGTTTCCCGGTTCATTTTTGGAAAAGTTTCCCAACTTACGCATCCTGTCCCTGAAAAGTAACCAGCTCAGTGAGTTGCCCGTGGAAATTGCCGGTATGTCCGAATTGGTCAACTTGAACTTGCAGGACAATCATATTGTATTGAGCGGGCGAACCGCTTCGGCTCTGGCGGGACTGACCCGGTTGAAATCTTTGAATTTAACGGGAAATCCCTTGGGCAGGCGTATTTCGGTGACTCGCATGGTTGACCTTGAGCGTTTGTATCTACGCTACAGTGGTCTGCTGACTTGGCCTGAAGGGGTTGAGTCGCTCAGCCACCTGCAGACCCTGGATATGCGTGACAACAATATTAGTCGCATTCCACTGGAGGTTTTGTCACCTGGCAGAACAGCGATCAATAGTGTTACTCACCTGCATGACAATCCTTTGAGTGCCGACTCGTTACGCCGCCTTGATAATTATCGGCGAGAGTACGGCATCAGTTTTGGTATTGCTCCGCGACGTCGGCATGTTGACCAGGTACGCGGCATCTTTCACTGGGCGTCCCGGCCAACGTTCTCAGAGACGCGTGTATGGAACAGCTTGAGGGATATCGCCGGGTCGAGTGATTTTTTTCGCGTGCTGGAAGACCTCAGTGCGTCCTCCCAGTATTTGCATGGACGTGAAAGTTTAAGCCAACGGGTCTGGCAAGTTCTCAATGCCATGCACGATTTCAGCGAATTACGTAACCAGCTGTTTGAGGTTTCAGCCAATCCCAATACCTGCGCCGATGGGATTCCGATGATTTTTTCGGATCTTGAACTTCGTTACCGGATCTTTATTGCGCAAAGCTCGGTCAATGCCGAAGCAGAGCTGCTGCAACTGGCACAAGGACTTCTGCGGATCGAACTGCTGGATAAACATGTACAGGGGGTTGTTGAGGCGCGAATTGCTGCAGTCCATGCCGAGCAATCAGAGTACGTGCGCCAATTGCAGGGCTTGATCGATGAGGTCAGCCCGGATTTTGCATCTGAGCCCTTGGCGAACATGACGGCGGAGGAACAACAGGGTGTGGCCTATCGTTTGGGTTCGGCACAAGCGCTGCGTCTGGCGCAGAGGCTCAGCCCGGCTGATTTGCAGGCGCGAATTGCAAAGGTTGATCCGCTGGAGATACAGATGTTTTATCAGGTCAAACTGGCTGCTGACCTTGGCTTGCCGGCGCGGCCCAAGAGCATGATTTTTGAAAGAGTCGCCAATGTCACGCTCGAGCAGCTTGAAGCCGCCAAGCTGTATGTTTTGACTGAGGATACAGCGCAAGCGAGGATTGCTTACATTGAAAAGCAGGGGTTCTGGGAGCGCTTTCTGGAGAAGAAATACCCCGAGCATTTTCAGTCGGTTGACTCACCGCTGCATGAACGCATGCAGGGGCTTTACCTGGCTAGGGAGAGGCTGTCCAGTCAGGAGTATGTGTCGAAAACCCAAGCTGTAGGGGAAAGTCGTTTGCTGGCCAGGCAAGAACTGATCAGCCAGTTGACCCGTGAAGAAGTTGAAAAACACCCTTTCGAGCAGGAGCAATCTTGACCCTGCGCAGGGTTATGCAGGCGCTGGCCCTGGGTAACCAGGGCCAGCCGCAGCATCAGCGACGACGGAACAGCGGCATCGGCTCGTCGGTTGAAGACTGGTAGGTCACCGAGAAGTCCTTGAGGCCTTCCAGCGCTTCGTAAGGGTCTTTATCGGCACGGATGGCGAATGCGTCAAAGCCACAGCGATGCAGATAGAACAACTGGTCGCGCAGAACATCGCCAATGGCGCGAAGTTCGCCTTTATAACCATAGCGGTCACGCAGCAAACGGGCGTTGGAATAACTGCGGCCATCAGTGAAAGCCGGGAAGTTCAGGGCAATAACCTGAAAGTTCGCCACGTCCTCGCCCAGCTCTTCAGCTTCTTCGTCGCTGTCCAGCCACACGCCCAGGCCGCCGTCGCGGGCCTTTAGTGCGTGGCCGTGTTCGCGCCACATTACCAACGGTACGATCAAGTCGTCGCAGTTGGAGATTTCGTCAAAGCTGGTTTCCTTGGGCAGCAAGTGCCAGGTTTCATCGATGACCTGGTTGTTCTTAATTATTCGCTGCATAGACGCGCTCCTTGAAAGGGTCAATGCCGATACGCTGGTAGGTATCGATAAAACGTTCGTCTTCGGTACGTTTTTCAACATAGACGTCGATCAGCTTTTCAATCACATCCGGCATGGCGTCCTGGGCAAAGGACGGGCCCAGAATCTTGCCGAGACTGGCATCACGGCTGGCACTGCCACCCAGGGATACCTGATAGAACTCGGCGCCTTTTTTATCTACGCCGAGAATACCGATATGCCCGACGTGGTGGTGACCACAGGCGTTCATGCAACCGGAAATGTTCAGATCCAGTTCGCCAATATCGAACAGGTAGTCCAGGTTTTCAAAGCGGCGCTGGATCGATTCGGCAATCGGGATCGACTTGGCGTTGGCCAGGGAGCAGAAGTCACCACCAGGGCAGCAGATCATGTCGGTCAGCAAACCGATGTTGGGCGTGGCGAACCCATTTTCGCGCAACTCGCCCCACATGGTGAACAGCTGGCTCTCTTCGACATCGGCCAGGATAATGTTCTGCTCGTGGGAAGTACGCAGTTGGCCAAAGCTGTAACGGTCGGCCATGTCGGCGATGGCATCCCACTGCTTGTCGGTCACATCGCCCGGGGCTACACCTGTAGGTTTGAGCGACAAAGTAACGGCGACATAGCCCGGTTTTTTGTGGGCCAACGTGTTGCGTACGCGCCAACGGGCAAAACCCGGGTGCTGCTTGTCGAGTTCGGCCAGTTCGGCGCCGAAGTCGGGCAGGGCTTTGTAGTCAGGATCGACGAAGTGCTTGGCGATACGCTGCACTTCGGCTTCGGTCAGGGTGTTCGAACCGCCGCGCAAGTGAACCATTTCGGCCTCAACACGCTCGGCGAACACTTCAGGCGTCAGCGCCTTGACCAGAATCTTGATCCGCGCCTTGTACTTGTTGTCACGACGGCCATAGCGGTTGTAGACACGCAGGATGGCCTCGAGGTAGCTCAACAGGTCTTGCCACGGCAAGAACTCATTGATGAAGGCACCGATTACCGGGGTACGGCCCAGGCCGCCACCTACCAGTACACGGAAGCCCACTTCGCCGGCGTCGTTGAGCACCGGCTCCAGGCCGATGTCATGCACTTCAATGGCTGCACGGTCAGATGTCGAACCGTTGATTGCAATTTTGAATTTGCGTGGCAGGTAGGCGAATTCCGGATGGAAAGTCGTCCACTGACGCACGATTTCGCACCAAGGGCGCGAATCGATCAGTTCATCCGCAGCAACACCGGCGAACTGGTCGGTGGTGACGTTACGCAGGCAGTTGCCGCTGGTCTGAATGGCGTGCATCTGCACGGTGGCCAGTTCTTCCAGGATGTCCGGGATGTCTTCCAGCGCAGGCCAGTTGAATTGCACGTTCTGGCGGGTACTGATGTGGGCATAGCCCTTGTCATAGTCACGAGCGATTTTGGCCATCATTCGCGCCTGACGCGAAGTCAACTGGCCATAAGGCACAGCGACCCGCAGCATTGGGGCAAAGCGTTGAACATAAAGGCCATTTTGCAGGCGCAGGGGGCGGAACTCTTCTTCGCTCAGCTCACCTGCCAGATAGCGTCGGGTCTGATCCCGGAACTGCTTGACGCGGTCCTCGATGATCTGCTGATCGTACTCGTCATATACGTACATATAGGTCCTGTTCTCAGGCTGCTAACAGCTTATCTGCGCGCACGGCCGCGCACTCCCCAAGGAGCGGGGCACGATACCAGTTTGTAGTTATGCGCAAAAGTGATGTTTAAGCATATGCAAAGAACCAAAACGACTATAAGCGTTTGATTCTCAATCCCTTGCTTGTGGAAAGGGCATTGCTGGACTTAACTGTTTTAAGGACTTCAAGCAATCACCCATAAAACCGAAAAAAGGCGATGCGATGAGTACTCCAGTCAAAGCGCGTAAAAGCGACAGCAAGGTCGATGCATGGGCCATTTTCTTCCTGATCATTCTGGTGGTTTCTACTGCCGTGTACTGGGTCAGCCACCAGTAGCAAGCGTGCAAGGTCGAGGCTGATCAGGCGGATGTAGCCGCTAAAGAGCTTGTCGACATTACCTGGCGCCGCCCTCGCTGCCGTTGGCATGCTCAACAATGCCAACGTTGTGCATGGCCCCCAGGCCTTCGCGTGCCCGGCACTCAGGTACGCGCCGCCAATTTGCCTCCCTAAACCCCCGCCAGATGAACCACCAGCGTGACGATCCCGTACAGGGTCAAGGCAAACACCAAGGTAAATAGCAGCCCCATGATAAGGAAATGGGAGGCTTTTCCGTGGGAAAAATCCCGAGTCCTGTTTTTTCCGCTTTGCACGCCAAAGGCAGCGGCCATGACGCTGTGCAGCATTTGCCAGAAGCTCGGCGGCTTGTTGTCGGCAGGATCGTTCATAGATGCCTCGGCTGTCTGAGGTTGGAACGGCTACATCCCATAGCGTAGTCAACTTCAAGGCCCATTAACTATCTACCACCCATGCCCGGGCACTGTCGGTTGTACTGAGGCGCTCATTCACATGCGTTTCAGGAAGAAGCCGGTCATGGAAAGTTCGTACATTGTCTCGGGGCCGGGGCCCCACGCAGCCTTCATAAAATCCAGAATACCCGCCTGGGTCAAACACAGCGCTGTGGCAGATATCAAACGCCTCAAGCCGGGATTGTTTCCGGCGCATGCTTCAGAGGCTGGAGCAGCCGATGGGCTCGACCGCGCACCACGGTGGCTGCGTCAGGCCCTGCTCGACAGCCAGGCTCGCAGCCGGGCTGCCAATCAGGCCTTGGCCAGGGCACTGAAAGGCCTGCAGGGGATCACCCAGTTTGCCGAGCCCCGCTTGCAGGAGGCATTGCACAGTCACCTTGGCCAAGGCCGGGCAATGGACGTCAACACAGACCGGCTGTTTTATCTGCGCCGCAATCAGCCCGTGCGCCAACACAGCCTGTTACAGGCTGCCTTGCTCAACTTTGACGGCAGTGAAGATTTTTCCCAAAGGGTCGCAGGACAACTTAGCGCGTTGGCGCCGCAGGGCGCTTTGCCTGTCGAACGGTTCCAGCCAGACAAGGGCCCTGATCAACTGGCCATTGTGTCGGACACCCTGGTGCATGGTTCTGGGGTTGTGGCACACAGATTCCGACAGGAGTTGGAAAGTCTTCGGCCGGTTCCCGGTTTTGCTTACCGCGAAACATTACCCATGTCACCCGAAGTGTTCTCACAGCTGTGCAGATCCCTGGATTTGGGGCAGCAGTACCAGGCCCATCTGCAGGCGGTTTTTGCTCCACCAGCGGTGCGCGCCCTAATGATCCGGGCGCAAAAAGCACTGCTGGCCGTACGCTTGCATCGGGCACTGCTGCAACGGCATATCACTGACTCTGGTTTTGCCATGATCAGTACGTTGCTGGAGGAGCAACCGCGCGTGTCGTTATATGCAAAACCTGTAGTGTTCAGCCAGCTCCAGCTCTATGGCCAGGTCTTGGACGAGGTGTTGATTATCGGCCCGGATCGTTCCAGGTGGCCGGTTCTGGAATGGGAGCGCACCGGATTGAGCGGTGTGCCGCTGATGAAAAAACCTGAGGTTGAGCCCGTGGTGGTCTATATCCCGGGGGCACCGTTCTCGGCACTCAAAGAATACCCCTCGCTGGAAGCATTTCAGTATGAGCTGGGTCTGAATTTGCGTCTGCCCGCGTATCAGCAGCTGTTTGCCAGTCTGGTCCCCCAAGGGAACGGCGCACTTTTTTTGCAGCGATTGAATCATCAGTTGTACAAGACCACGCCTGATCCGAGAGGTATCGAGCCAGCAGATTATGTTGATGAGGTGGACCTGAAGCTGGAGCTGGTAAGCATCGAAACGTCATCAGCAGGGCTGTTCACGGCCCTCAATACCCTTCATCTGGACAGGCTCAAAGCCAATGCCCGGGCACTTGCAGTGCCCACAGCCGATGCCGACAGCAAGCGCTTGCAGCAGCGTCTTGATGACTACCTTGGCCTTGGTCTTGATGTGTTGAATGTGGCAGCGTTTTTAATCCCCGGTGCAGGGGAGGTCATGATGGCAGTGATGGCTCTACAGATGAGTATGGACATCTACCAGGGCATCGAGTCGTGGCAGGCAGGCGATGTCGAGGATGCCTGGTCGCATGTGGAGTCCGTTGCGCTGAATATCGTGCTGAGTGGTGCAACAGGGGTTGCAGGCCACTTAGCCAGTGGCAGGTTGGCGACTGAGTCCGCCGGGATCGACAGGTTCAGGCAAATCGTCTTGCCCAACGGTGAAACCCGTCTGTGGCGGCCCGAAATCGAGGCCTATCAATGCCAGTTGCCGCTCAATACCCGGCTTGAGCCCAATGCTCTGGGCCAGTATCGGGCAGACGGCAAAACCTGGGTCCAGGTGGGCCGACAGTTCTACGAGCAGGCCTTCGATCAGCAGCTTAATGCCTGGAGGATAAAGCATCCGAGCGACGAAAATGCTTATCAGCCAATCCTCATGCATAACCATGAAGGAGCCTGGCGTCTCGAGCATGAACAGCCCTTGCAATGGGAGCGCCCGACCTTGCTGCGTCGACTGGGGCACGTGACCCGCATGTTCGATGATGAAGAACTGGGGCAGATCGGCGACATCAGTGCTGTCAGTGACGAAACCTTGCGCAGGGTGCATGTGGACTGCCTGCCCGTGCCTGCTTTGTTGAGGGACACATTGCAACAATACCGGGTTGAGCGGGAGCTGGGCATGCTGGTCGATGGCACAAGAGCGGGCAAGCACGCACTGCTTGCCCGTCTGACCGGCACAGGCCGGACGGCTCTAGCCAATGTCGAATTAGTACGTCGACGATTTCCCATGCTGTCTGAGTTTGCGGCTCAGGAAGTGCTTGAGCTTGCCGGTGAGAATGATGTGGCACGCCTGCGCCGGACAGGTCGGGGGTCGAGGCGGCTGGACCGGCTGGCGCGTGAGTACGCGCAACAGGGCCGTTTGAACCGGGCGCTGGCCGGCCTGTATGTGCCGGGGCTGGCGAATGTCGACAGTGAGCGTCTGGCCATTGAGGCAATGTTGCACCTGAGCGCCAGTCAAAGCGTCGTCAGCCCGGCTGCAGTGGCTCGCTACGCCACTTCGCATCGCAGGGAAATGGCCCGCACGCTGAAATTGCATCCTGTGGCAGCAAGACCCGCCTTGCAGAGAATCAATGGTCGGATCGGCTATGCCTTGTCGGGCAAAGGGGCAGCCTTTGACGTAAGTCCGTCGTTGATAAGCCGTGTGCGCGATATTTGCCCGCAGATCAGCGACGAACAGGCCGAGGCCTATGTGCGCAAGCGCATCGACGACGGAGAGTCTGCCCAGCATATATTCGATTTTCTAGCCAGTCGCCAACGTGAGCTGGACACATTGCGTACCACACTGGAGCAGTGGTCGAGCGCAGCCAACGGGCCCTTTAACCAACGGATGCGGCGCTTGACGGCTGACAGGCTGGTAGGTTGTTGGCGGGAGGGTGTACTGAGTCGTATTGAACCTTTTGCTTATCTGGATCTTGAATTTGACCTTAGCTGGGCGAGTGAATTTCCTGTACTGGACGCTGACTTTTCCCATGTGCGGACATTGCGGCTGAGCGCCGACCTGATGGTGAGCGAGCCCGATGCCGGATTTGTCAAGCGCTTCCCCAGCGTGGAGCGCCTGGAAATAAGCCTTCAGCGATCACAGATGATGCCCGTTGCCGATGCATTGGCGCAGTTGCCCACGGTCAGCGAGCTGTCACTGGAAGCCGACTGGCAGGGCTTGACCCGTGAGTTCATGGACCGGCTGACAACCCTTGGGCAGATCGAATGCCTGTCTGTGCAGGGGGCACTGGAAACGCTGGATGTCAGTGGCTGGCCGCGGCTGCGGCAATTGCAGGTCAAAGGACGACTTGTTCAGTGGCCAGCAGGCCTGTTGGATCTCACTGATCTTGAAACCCTGGACCTGTTTGGAACTTCGATAACAACGTTGCCCGATGAGCTGTTCACCGGACATCAGCAGTTATGGGCGGGCTTGCTTCTGGATTGGTCAGGCATTGAGCCGTCAACGGCCATAAGAGCCTACGAGCGCCTGCGTACCCATCCTGTGCGAACGGTGGATCTGGAGAAATGGACAATCGCTTACTGCACAGGTTGCCTGACCCGTTTCATGCCCCATGACCGACTGTTTGCCAGTACGGTAATTGCGCGGTGGACCCTTGGCGAACAAGCCGTGGCTGAGCTGATGCGGCGCGTTAACGGCTTGCATGAAGAGCACTACAGGTTTTCCGAGGCTCTGGAGGCCTGGGTATCTCAGGATCCTGAGACGACGCAAACGCTGTTGCGCAGGCAAGCGGCTGACAAGATTCAGCGCTGCTGGCGTGCTGGAATTTCACCCCGACTGGGGTTGGAGGATGCTGGCGCCGGGCCTTCCTGGCGGGTCAGTACTGTAAATCAGGAGCTGGATCTGGCAGACGAAATAATCAGTTCTCTGCCACCTGTGCCGGGGGGGCAGGCGTTTGCCCACGTCCATCGTCTTAACTTGAGCGAGCTGGAGGTGGCTGTCGAGGAAATGGATCGGTTTCTGCAGGCGTTCGGCCAGCTCCGGGAGTTGGACCTGAGCCGCAACGGCCTGGATTTGCTGCCAAATGCTCTGGGTGATTTGCGCCAGCTCACAGACCTCAACCTGGCGCACAACGAGTTGGTGATGAGCCCCTCGTTGCAGATGCACTTGAGTGGCCTGCGTGGGCTCGTGCGCTTGAATCTGCAGGGCAACCGGGTGACAGCGCTGGATATCGGGGCGCTGACCAAGCTGGAGTCGCTTGATCTCAGTCATACGGCCATTCGCAGCTGGCCAGCCGGGGTTTTTGATCTGCCCCGGTTGCGGTTTCTGGATATGAGCAACAGCGCAATCAGGACGGTCCCTGCGACGGCTCTCGTGGGTCATGAGGCACTGATGCAGGGGGTGAAGTTGAATGGTTGCCAGCTGGATGCGCAAAGCTGTGCCGATTTGCTGGCTTATGCCCAACGTTCGGGACGCGACACGGCAGGCAATATAGCGATCGGATTACTGGCAGCACGCAGGACCGGGGGAACGCCCGAGTTTTTCCCTGCCATTGTCGCTGACAGGCCTGACCTGTTGTTGGCGGCCGCTCCAGTATTGAAGACGGATGAAGTCTTGTTGAGCCCCGCACCGATATTTCAGCCCGGTGCCCCGGAATTGAACCGCACCACCCTGCTGCAAAGGATCCATCCCGATCTGAGCCTGCATGATGCAGTGCAATACCTTGAACAGATGCAGGCCCGTGGCATGGGTGTGCTGGAAATCGACGCCCGGCTTGCCGAGTGGAATCACCAATACGACGCTCTGGTCCAGCGCCTGAATGGCTGGATCAATATTCCGGGCCACAGGGAAAGCGGACGCTGGGTCAGTGCCGTCGATCGCAGGCGTGCGGCTGACAGGATCATGCAGGCCTGGCGCGATGGGCTGGAGACCGTCACAACGGCGCAGCCCGAGTCTGTGCATACCCTGGACTTCTCGGACCTGTGCCTGGGGGATATACCGCCGCTGAATGTGTTCCAGACGCATATCACCACACTGAACCTCAGCGGTGTACGCATTACTGCCGGGGGCTCGCAAGGGTTTATCCGCGAATTTCCCGGCTTGCGTACCTTGCACCTCAATAATAATGAGCTGACCCGTTTGCCGGAGGGAATCGGCTCGCTTGAAAACCTCACCCGGCTGGAGGCTGCCCACAACCGCTTGCAGGACGAGGAGGGCTTGAGTCGTCAGTTGCAATCACTGGCGCACCTGGAATGGCTGGATCTGAGCTACAACAGGCTCGACACATTTGACCTTACTGGCATGAGCGAATTGCAAACCCTGAACCTGAGGGGGAACAGGCTGATGCGCTGGCCGACCCGGGTACTCACAACCCCGACCCTCAGAACCCTCAACCTGAGCAACAACCAGATCGATACGATCCCTGTTGAGCTGTTTGAGGGCGATAACGACGCATTGATGGCTCATACTGATTTGTCCCATAACCTGCTCTCCACATCAGGCTATGCAACCTTAAGAGACTACAGGAGCTTTTCGGGCAATGACCTCGGATGCTCCCTTGAGGACATTGAAGACGGCCTGGCCTTCTCCGATAACGCTTCGCTCAGCAGTGATGAGCCTGAGTACGGGGCCGCTGGTGTCGACGAAAACCTCGATCATCTGGAGCACCTGACACCCGAGCAACTGGCCGAGCAAAAGGCCCGCTGGTGTGTGGGGGAGCCGCAAGGCTCGCCGAGGCCAGTGATCTGGGACGACCTGCTGGCGCAAAAGGAGAGCAGGGGGCTGTTCTATTTGCTGGATCAGCTGCAATTCACCCAGGACTATATCCAGGACAGACCGGGCCTGACCCGGCGGGTCTGGAATGTACTGCAGGCAGCTGCATCCGATAGCCAGTTACGCGACGAGCTATTTATCATCGGTCATTCCGATGTGACCTGTGGCGATGGTCGAATCCTGCTGTTCAGCGATCTGGAAGTGAAGGTGTTTGAGTTCAATGCCCTGCGCTCAGTGGTGGCTGGCCAGGAAGGGCCTGCGTTGCTCGAGCTGGGCCGGCGCCTGTTTCGCTTGGGGCAAGTGGAGGAGGTCGCGCAATTTGCCTATCAATCACGCCGTGGAGCGGACGCTGCGGAGGTTCGACTGGCCTATCGCATTAGCCTGAGCGAGCGCCTCGACCTGCCTGCGCAGCCCAGGGGCATGCAATACAGCCATGCGGCGAAAGTCACTGAGCAAGAGATTGAAAGTGCTTATTTGAAAATAAAGGCAGCCGAAAATTCTCCGGCCTTTATGGAGCAGTTGATCCTGCAGGGCTACTGGATCAATTACCTCAAGCGCCAGTATCCAGAGGAATTCCTGGCTCTGGAGGAACGTTTTGAAGTGGAGCATAAAGCGCTGGAAGACCGACATGCCGATCTCGGGGAGGTGTATCAACAGGAGCTTGGCGCTCTGGATGAGCGCAAGCGCAGCGAAGAGCAACTTTTGCGTGAACGTCTCTCGGGAGAGGTTCTCGCAACGCTGTCCACGCAGCCTGATTAACCCATAGTGACTGTCGTCGTTGCCGGACATTGCGATCGATTGGTCATCGATCGCATCCGGCAGCGACTGCAGGGTGTCGGAAGCGTTGCTACCTGTTAGTTATCATACCCCAGGTTTGGCGCCAGCCAGCGCTCGGTCACGCTCAAATCTTGCCCTTTGCGCGCCGTGTAGCTTTCGATCTGGTCCTTGTCGACCTTGCCCACCGCAAAGTACTGCGCTTGCGGATGTGCGAAGTACCAGCCGCTAACCGCTGCCGCCGGGAACATGGCGTAGTGCTCGGTCAGGAACACGCCGCTTTTGCCCGCACGCATCTCTTCGGCCTCCGGATCCAGCAGCTTGAACAGGGTGGCTTTCTCGGTGTGGTCCGGGCAAGCCGGGTAGCCGGGAGCAGGGCGGATACCGCTGTATTGCTCCTTGATCAGCTCTTCATTGGCCAACTGCTCATCCTTGGCGTAGCCCCAGTAGCGGGTCCGCACCTGCTGGTGCAGCCACTCTGCGCAGGCCTCGGCGAGACGATCGGCCAGGGCCTTGACCATGATCGAGTTGTAGTCGTCCCCCGCGTCCTGATACGCCTTGGCCACTTCTTCGGCACCGATGCCTGCGGTAGTGATAAAACCGCCCACGTAGTCGGTCACGCCGCTGTCCTTGGGTGCGACAAAGTCGGCCAGGGAGAAGTTCGGCTTGCCGTCGGTCTTGATGATCTGCTGGCGCAAGTGATGCAGTTTGGCCAATGGCTGGCCATCGTCACCGTACAGTTCCAAATCGTCATCGTTAACCTGATTGGCCGGCCAGAAACCGAACACTGCCCGGGCGCTGATCAGCTTCTCGTCGATCAGTTTTTTGAGCATTTCCTGGGCATCGGCATACAGCGCCGTGGCCGCTTCGCCGACGACTTCGTCGGTGAGGATGCGCGGGAATTTTCCAGCCAGGTCCCAGGAAATAAAGAACGGCGTCCAGTCGATGTACTCGGCCAGTACCTTGAGGTCGATATTGTCCAGTACCTTGGCACCGGTGAAGGTCGGTTTGACCGGCTGGTAGCCGGCCCAGTCGAACTGCGGTTTTTTGGCGATCGATGCCGGGTAGCTCAGGCGCTCGGTGCGGGCACTACGATTGGCGGTGCGTTCGCGGACCTCAACGTACTCTTCGCGGGTTTTCTGAACAAAGGCCGGTTTCAGTTCCTTGGACAGCAATTGCGTGGCCACGCCCACGGCGCGAGAAGCGTCGGTGACATAGATCACGGCATCGTTCTGATACTTGGGTTCGATCTTGACTGCGGTGTGCGCCTTGGATGTAGTCGCACCGCCGATCATCAGTGGCAAGTGGAAGTTCTGACGCTGCATCTCGCGGGCAACATGCACCATTTCATCCAGCGACGGCGTGATCAGGCCGGAAAGGCCGATAATGTCGCACTTCTGCTCTTTGGCTACCTGCAGGATTTTCTCTGCCGGCACCATCACGCCCAGGTCAACGATGTCGTAGCCGTTACAGCCAAGCACCACGCCGACAATATTCTTGCCGATGTCATGCACGTCGCCCTTGACCGTGGCCATCAGGATCTTGCCCTTGGCTTCCGGTTTGTCGCCTTTTTCCAGTTCGATAAACGGGATCAAGTGGGCCACGGCCTGTTTCATCACGCGGGCAGACTTGACCACCTGGGGCAGGAACATTTTGCCCGCACCGAACAGGTCGCCGACGATGTTCATGCCCGACATCAGCGGGCCTTCGATCACTTCGATCGGGCGCTTGAACGACAGGCGCGACTCTTCGGTGTCTTCAACGATATGGGTGGTAATGCCCTTGACCAGTGCATGCTCCAGACGCTTGTTGACGTCCCAGCTGCGCCACTCTTCGGTTTCGGCTTCCTTGACGCTGCCATCGCCCTTGTACTTGTCGGCAATCGCCAGCAGGTTGTCGGTGGCATCCGGGGTACGGTTGAGCACCACGTCTTCCACGGCATCGCGCAACTCGGCCGGGATCTGGTCATAGATTTCCAGCTGGCCGGCGTTGACGATACCCATGGTCAGGCCGTTGCGGATCGCATACAGCAGGAACACCGAGTGGATCGCCTCACGAACCGGGTTGTTGCCACGGAACGAGAACGATACGTTGGATACACCGCCCGAGGTCAGGGCATAGGGCAGTTCGTCGCGGATATAGGCACAGGCATTGATGAAGTCCACAGCGTAGTTGTTGTGTTCTTCAATGCCGGTGGCCACGGCAAAGATGTTCGGGTCGAAAATGATGTCTTCCGGCGGGAAGCCCACTTCGTTGACCAGAATGTCGTAGGAGCGTTTGCAGATTTCTTTTTTGCGCGCCTCGGTGTCGGCCTGGCCGGCTTCGTCGAAAGCCATCACCACCACGGCGGCACCATAGCGTTTGCACAGTTTGGCGTGATGAATGAACTGCTCGACGCCTTCTTTCATGCTGATCGAGTTGACGATGCCCTTGCCCTGGATGCACTTGAGGCCCGCTTCGATCACTTCCCACTTGGAGGAGTCGATCATGATCGGTACGCGGCTGATATCCGGCTCGCCGGCGATCAGGTTGAGGAAGGTCACCATGGCCTTCTTCGAGTCCAGCATGCCCTCGTCCATGTTGATGTCGATGATCTGCGCACCGGCTTCAACCTGTTGCAGGGCCACTTCCAGGGCTTCGGTGTAGTTGTCTTCGCGAATCAGCCGGGCGAAGCGGGCAGAACCGGTGATGTTGGTTCGCTCGCCGACGTTGACGAACAACGAGCTGCGATCGATGGTGAACGGTTCAAGCCCGGAGAGACGGCAGGCCTTTGGAATGTCCGGGATCGGGCGCGGAGCATAACCGGCTACGGCGTTGGCGATGGCCTGGATATGCCCCGGCGTGGTGCCGCAGCAACCGCCGACAATGTTGAGGAAACCGCTCTGGGCGAACTCTTCAATGACCTTGGCGGTTTCCGCCGGCAGTTCGTCGTACTCGCCGAATTCGTTGGGCAGGCCGGCGTTGGGGTGCGCCGAGACGTAGGTGCTGGCCTTGTTCGACAGCTCTTCGAGGTACGGACGCAGTTCGCTGGCACCCAGGGCGCAGTTCAAACCCACGGAAATCGGTTTGGCGTGGGCCACCGAGTTCCAGAACGCTTCGGTGGTCTGGCCCGACAGGGTACGCCCGGAGGCGTCGGTAATGGTGCCGGAAATCATGATCGGCAACTCGACACCCAGCTCTTCGAAAACGCCCTGTACGGCGAAAATCGCGGCCTTGGCATTGAGGGTGTCGAAGATGGTCTCGATCAGGATCAGGTCGGCGCCGCCTTCGATCAGGCCTTTGCTGGCTTCGGTGTAGTTCTCCACCAGCTCATCGAAAGTCACGTTGCGGTAGCCGGGGTTGTTTACGTCCGGGGACAGCGAGCAGGTGCGGCTGGTCGGGCCCAGTACACCGGCAACAAAGCGTGGTTTGTCCGGGGTTTCCAGCGTTTTGGCATCAGCCACCTTGCGCGCCAGGCGGGCGCCTTCTACGTTTAGCTCGTAGGCCAGTGCCTGCATGCCGTAGTCGGCCTGGGAAACCTGGGTAGCATTGAAGGTGTTGGTTTCGAGAATATCGGCACCGGCATCCAGATAGGCCTTTTCAATCGAGCCGATCACGTCGGGGCGGGTGAGCACCAGAAGGTCGTTGTTACCCTTGACGTCGCTCGGCCAGTCGGCGAAGCGTGTGCCACGATAGTCGTGTTCCTCTAGACGGTAGCTTTGGATCATAGTGCCCATGCCGCCATCGAGAATCAGAATGCGCTCTTTGAGGGCTTGCTGAAGTGCTTGGAGACGAGCGCTGCGGTCAGACATAGGACTACCTGTTAGAGCCATGCAAAAGATGCGAAATCATAACAAACCTGCGTGGGATTTGAGCGTCTGCTGTTTTACATGAATTTGATTCATGTTCCGACGTTTGTTCGACAGGTAGAATCGCGACATATTTTTGATATCAGGACAATGGCACATGTTTTTTCGCCTACTCACCAGCGCCGTGACGCTGGTGGTGTGCAGTACAGCGTTGGCACAGGCCCCGTTGGTCAGCCCGGCTATTTCCTATACGCGGGATATCCAGCCGATCCTCACCGAAAAATGCGTTGCCTGTCACGCCTGCAATGATGCGGCCTGCCAGCTCAACCTCGGCAGTGCAGAGGGCGCGACCCGCGGTGCCAGCAAGGTACCGGTCTACAAGGGCGACCGGGTGGATGCCGTGGCACCAACGCGGATTTTCTACGATGCCAGCGGCCCCAATGAATGGCGCAACAAGGGCTTTTACTCGGTACTCGACGCCCAGGGCGCTCAAGCAGCCCTGATGGCCCGCATGCTGGAGCTGGGGCATAGCACGCCGTTGACCCCGAATGCCAAATTGCCCGAAGACATCGTCCTGGGCCTGAACCGCGAAAACGTCTGCCCGGCGCCCGGTGAGTTCAATGCCTATGCCCAGAGCCATCCCAGGGAGGGTATGCCGCTGGCCGTTACCGGCCTGACCGACCAGCAATACAGCACCGTGCAGACCTGGCTGGCGCAGGGCGCTAAAGTTGATCAGCAGGCCATCAAGCCCACAGCGGTCGAGGCTGCGCAAATTGCCGAGTGGGAAGAGCTGTTCAACCGTCCGGGTTCCACCGAAGCACTGGTGGCGCGCTGGTTGTACGAGCATCTGTTTCTTGCCCATACCTATTTTGACAACGGTGTGCCGGGGCATTATTTCCAATGGGTGCGCTCGCGCACGCCCAGCGGGCAACCTGTCGACCTGATCGCCACCCGTCGCCCCAACGATGACCCGGGCACGGCGTTTTACTATCGCTTGCAGCCGGTGCAGGGCGTGATCGTGCACAAGACCCATATCACCTACCCGATGGGGGCGCATAAGCTGGCGCGGGTCAAGCAGCTGTTCTACAGCGGCGACTGGCATGCCACCAAACTGCCGGGTTACGGGCCACGCGGGCGTGCCAATCCGTTTGAAACCTTTGAGGCTATCCCGGCAGTCGCGCGCTATCAATTTATGCTCGATAACGCTGAATACTTTGTGCGCACCTTTATCCGCGGGCCGGTATGCCGTGGTCAAATTGCCACCGATGTAATCCGCGACAACTTCTGGACCGTGTTTCAGGAGCCTGCCCGCGACCGTTATGTCACCGACGCGGTGTATCGCGGCCTGGCAACGCCCTTGCTGGCAATGCCCGGGCAGATCGACGACGTTGGCAGCGTTATTTCGCTGTGGCACAACTACCGCGACAAGCGTAACGACTATGAAAAGCTGCGGCAAAAGGCCTATGCCGATATGCCGCCTCCAAGCTGGTCGACCCTGTGGGCGGGCAACGACAACGCCTTGCTCACGGTATTCCGCCACTTTGACAGCGCCAGTGTGAGCAAGGGCCTGATCGGCGAGATTCCGCAAACCATGTGGCTGTTCGACTACCCGTTGCTGGAGCGCACCTACTACCAGTTGGCAGTCAACTTCGACGTATTCGGCAATGTCTCGCACCAGGCTCAGACCCGTCTGTACTTTGACTTGATCCGCAACGGTGCCGAAGTCAACTTCCTGCGCCTGATGCCCGCCGATTCCAGAGCGTCGATCCTCAGCGATTGGTATCAGAACAGCGGCAAGCTGAAGATGTGGATGGACTACCAGAAAATTGACACAGACACTCCGACCGGCATGAAGCTCGACCCGGCCAACCCCAAGCGTGACTTCGCCCTCAAGCTGATTGAGCGCACCGGCACCCTGAATGCGCGTCCCGACCCGATCAACCGCTGCTCGGGTGCATACTGCTCACGGCCCAATATTGCGCAGGAATTCAAATACGCCGAGCAAGCGCTCAGCCGTTTGACCTCGCGGCCTGCTGCCGGGCTGGACGTGATCAATCAATTGCCTGAAGCCACCATGCTGCGTATCGAAGGTGCAGACGGCAAGCGCGAGATGTATAGCATGTTGCGCAACCGTGCTCACACCAACGTGGCCTTTATGCTGGGCGAGGAGTACCGCCTTGAGCCGGGGCTGGACACCTTGACCATCTACCCGGGAGTGCTGAGCAGCTACCCCAATTTCATGTTCAACATCCCTGCGGATCAGGTCGAAGCCTTTGTCGAGGCCATGGAGCAATGCAAGGATCAGGCAACGTTCGACACCATCGTCGAGCGTTGGGGCATCCGCCGCAGCCACCCGCAGTTTTGGCATTACTTTCATGATATAGGCCAGTACATCAATGAAACCGACCCGGTGGAAGCGGGCGTACTGGACATGAACCGTTACGAAAACCTGTAAAGGGACGGTTGAAATTGAACGAATGGGACGCAGCTTTCCTGACAAAAACACTAGGACTTTGTCAGGCGCGCCGATTGGCGTAAACTGCGTCCCATGTCTGCGAGGAGATTCCATGAGCGCCATAACGATTACCGACGCTGCCCACGATTACCTGGCTGATCTGCTGTCCAAGCAGAACACCCCGGGTATCGGTATCCGCGTTTTTATCACCCAACCCGGTACTCAGTACGCTGAAACCTGCATTGCCTACTGCAAGCCGGCTGAAGTCAAACCTGAAGACACCGCCATTGGCCTGAAAAGCTTCACGGCCTGGATCGATTCTTTCAGTGAACCGTTCCTGGACGATGCCGTGGTGGACTACGCAACGGACCGTATGGGTGGTCAGCTGACCATCAAGGCGCCAAACGCCAAAGTGCCGATGGTCAACGCCGACAGCCCGATCAACGAGCGCATCAACTACTACCTGCAAACCGAGATCAATCCCGGTTTGGCCAGCCACGGTGGTCAGGTCAGCCTGATCGAAGTGGTTGAAGATGGTATCGCGGTGCTCAAGTTCGGTGGCGGTTGCCAGGGCTGCGGCCAGGCGGACGTGACCTTGCGTGAAGGCATCGAGCGCACCTTGCTGGAGCGTGTGCCGGAGCTCAAAGGCGTACGTGACGTGACCGACCACTCGCAGAAAGAAAACGCCTACTACTAACAGGGCGTTCGCTGCGAAGCTGAAGAAAAAACGGTGCCCCGTGAGCACCGTTTTTTATGGTTGTTTAAAAGCCCTCAGGCCGCACTCAAGGTCGATACAAGTGTGCATGCCCCGCCCGGTACAGCGACGACTCGGCGAAACTGTCATTGGCCAGCACCCGGCCCACCAGAATCAGCGCGGTACGCCGGAAGCCCTTGGCCTGAACCTTGGCCGCAATATCCGCCAGCGTACCTTGCACCCAGTCCTGATCTGGCCAACTGGCACGGTGAATCACGGCAATAGGGCAGTCGCTACCGTAGTGCGGGATCAGCTCGGCAACGATTTTGTCCAGATTCTTGACCCCCAGATGAATCGCCATGGTTGCCTTGTGCTGTGCCAGGCTGGCCAGTTCTTCGCCGGCGGGCATCACGGTTTTCTCCGCATAGCGGGTCAGGATCACGGTCTGGGAAATATCAGGCAGGGTCAGTTCCGCTCCCAAAATGGCTGCGCAGGCCGCCGTGGCCGTCACTCCCGGAATGATTTCAAAAGCGATGCCCAGCTCGCGCAGGCAGCGTATCTGTTCACCAATCGCGCCATACAGGCTCGGGTCGCCGGAGTGTACGCGGGCCACATCCTGGCCTTTGGCGTCGGCCACCTTGATCAGCTCGATGATCTGTTCAAGGTGCAGCTCGGCGCTATTGATCACTTGCTCGGCCTGGTGGCCTGTCAGGACCGCTTGCGGCACCAGTGAACCTGCATAAATGATCAGCGGGCAGCTGCGAATCAGGCGCTGGCCCTTGACAGTAATCAGCTCTGGATCGCCGGGCCCGGCGCCGATGAAATAAACGGTCATGGCAGTCTCTTGAAAAGGTCGAGATAGAGCTGTTCGTGAACAACGCTCATAGTGAGGAGGGGGATTATCGCGGGTTTTACCGGGCGCAGGCTAACGCAAAGGTCGCCATGGAGGTTTTTTTACGTGTGATCAACAAAGCCGCCGGTGCCCCGGCCAGCTGTGTGGCCAGGGCCAGGGCAGCACTTTCGGCAATGCCAAAGCAACCGGTTTGTGCGAACGCGGTAGCCGAGCGATGGCTGAGCCGGGGTGAAAACTCGGCCATTTGCGCGGCACTGAACAGTTCCAGCTCGAGGTTTAGCTCTGTTGCCAGTTGCAGCAGCCCGGGCTCGTGGCGCTTGAGGTCAATACTGGCCAGGGCACGGATCGCACTCAGTGCAATGCCGGCCTGGCTCAGGCTGTCTTCGATCAACGCCAATAGCGCTTGTGCGCTGCAACCCCGGCGACAACCCAGGCCAATCACCAGGCTTGGCGCTGCGCCGGTCGCTGTCATGCCGAGTACTGACCTGCAGGATTGCGCCGGAACAGCCAGGCGCTGATCACGCCCAGGGCCAGCCAGAAGGCCAGGTTGGTCAGTTGCGCGGCAATTTTGAACTGCGACTCCAGTGCCTCAGGTGCCAGGCTTGAATGCACCAGCGGCTGCGGCGCGCCAAAGAGATGCGGCACCAGCACAATCGCCACACCCAGCACTTTGAGTGCCCAATGCTTGCCAAATACCAGCAAGGCAATGGCCACGGCCGTCGAGGCTGCAGTGCTGACCCACCAGAGCTGGCGTTGCAACAGATCCGCCGCGGCAGTGCCCGGCAGTTCAGGCGGCAAGCCCATGGTCGGTGCCAGGCAGAACACGGCATAGCCGGCCAGGCCCCAGAGCAGGCCCTGGGATGTGCGGGCGGGTGCGCGCAGGGTGTACAGGCCCGCCAGCATCAGGGCAAAACCGACGGCGACCACGAGGTTGCCACCGGTTGTCGACAGTACACGTTGCCAGCCATCTTCCGGCTCCCAGGCCTCGGCGTCATGCTCATGTGCAGGCATGGCCATGTCGGCATGTTCGTGCACTTCGCTAGCTGCGGGCTTTTCGTAGGTTTCGGCCTGCAGAATCAGCGGGGCAACCCAAAAGCTTTGCAGCAGGGTCAGCAGCAGGGCGGAAAGCAGGCCGGTAAAGCCTGCCGTTCGAGCGATACGCGTGATCATGGCAGGCAGTCTCAATGGCACGGAAAGGCGGAGCTGTGACGGGTGTCATGAGCTGCGTTGTGCACGGCATCGATATGCGAAAAACCGGCGAAGTAAACGAGCAAAGCGCCCAGTACGGCAGCGCCGACAGCGGCCACGATACGTTGGCTTTGGGTGGTGCTACTCGCAGCGGAGTGGGTACGGCTGGTGCTGATGGACATGGCGCTTGCCTCGGGTCGGACGACGGGCAGCAAAGCGCAAGAAAACCCCGCGAACGAAGCTCGCAGGGTTTAACAGCGCCCGCCCACCGCGGGTTTGTTATTCGAAATAATCAGGCCGGTCTCCGGGCTTGCGAGGGGCTCATGGGCTGAACCTGCAAACATCTCCTTCCCATGCCAGTGGCACAGTGGACGTGATGTTTCTCTCGCTTACCGTTGCGGGGGCAGCGCCGGACTTGTCAGGGCAAAAGCCTGACGCACCGGTTTCCCGTTTCACCCTGTGAAGGGCACCTGATACAAGATGTGTAGGAAACCACAGCCCTGTTGGGCCGTCAATTGCAGAGGTATGCCTGGCTTTTGATTTTCATGTGTGTGGCTTGCCTGCGATGCGGGTAACGCGGTCTTTCAGGGGCACCGCAGTGACGCGATCGCGAGCAAGCCCGCTCCCACAGACTTCTCATGCATTGATCAGCATGCTTTTGACTTTTGCGCGCAGTTGGTCAATGGAGAAAGGCTTGCCGATCACCGCCATGCCTTCTGCAATCTCCAGGGTCTCGGCGTAGCCGCTGGCAAACAGCACTGGCAATGTCTGGCGCAGTTCGCGGGCCTTGGCAGCCAGTGTGCGGCCGTCCATTCCCGGCAGGCCAACGTCGGTCATCAGCAGGTCAATGTTGCGGGCTGTGTCCTCAAGCAGTTCCAGAGCGCGCTCGCTGCCATCGGCTTCAAGCACGCTGAACTCCAGTTCTTGCAGTACATCAACGATCAGCATGCGAACAATGGCGTCGTCTTCGACCACAAGGATGGTGGAGGGTGTTGCGGACATAATCATGATCTCGATAAAAATTTAAGCGCAGTTGCCACAGCGAGTAAGCATAGCCTTCACCTGCCTCCCTATGTGTGTAAAAACGTATTTAAAGGTAAGAAATTAGAACTATTGCTCGATAATCCGGCAAACTCCAGTTTTTTATGACTGTCACGGGCCTGAAAATGAACGCACCTGCATCAATCGACGAGCGAAGCTTTCGCAAGCTCCTGAGTCGCAACGTCGGTTTGCCTTTGGCCGTCGGTGTGCTCAGTGCTGCATTGTTTGTGGTTATGGTCAGCTATTTGCTGTCGGTGATCAGGTGGGTCGAGCACAGTGATCGGGTCATCAGCAATGCCAATGACGCGGTGCGCCTGACGGTCGACCTCGAAACCGGCATGCGCGGTTTTCTCATCACCGGTGATGAGCATTTCCTCGACCCCTATGCCGTCGCCAAGCCGCAAATCAATGTGCAATTAAAAGGTTTGCAGGAGCTGGTCAGCGATAACCCCCAGCAGATTGACCGCCTCAAGCGTCTTGAAGCGTTGCAGGATGAGTGGAATGTCTACGCACAGTCGATGGTCGACCTGCGCCGCCAGGACGGTGACTACCGTTCGGCAGTGCAGGCCGGACGCGGCAAGCGCCTGAGTGATGAAATCCGTAAGGAATATGACGATTTTATTCAAATGGAGCAGCAACTGCGCATGGCGCGCAGTGAAGACGTCAGCCGTACCACGATTATCTGTATCGCCCTGTACCTGTGTTTTGTACTGGGCTTGAGCGGCTTTCTGGCCTATGTAGGGCGTCGAGATTTAATAGAGCTTTCAAATAGTTACAACAATGTCTTCGAGTCGCAGATCAAGACTGCGCAGCGCCTGGAGCAGCAGGCGTGGTTACGCAACGGTCAGACTGAACTGGCCGAACAGGTGCTGGGGCGTCTGACCCTGAATATGCTGGGGCGCAATATCCTGCAATTCTGCGCCCAGTATCTGGGGTCGGTGGTGGCGGCGGTTTACGTGCGTGAAGATCATGGCGGCCTGAAGCGTGTGGCCAGCTACGGTTTTTCCCGTGAGCAAGAGGTACAGGACCAGCTGATTCACAACGACGAAGGCATCGTCGGGCAGGCCGCGCAGCAGGACAAGCTGATTCGTCTGGACAATGTGCCTGCCGACTACAGCCTCAAAGTAACCTCCGGGCTGGGCCAGGGCAGCCCGCACAGTGTGCTGGTGGTACCGACCAGTGATGATGACCGGGTCAACGGGGTGATTGAGCTGGGGTTTCTGCGCCCGCTGAGCGCGCGCGATATCGAGCTGTTCGAACTGATTGCCGACAATATCGGCACTTCGATCGAAGCTGCCCGCTATCGTCAGCGCCTGCAGGAAGTGCTGGCCGAAACCCAGCAGCTCAACGAGGAGCTGCAAGTCCAGCAGGAAGAATTGAAAACCGCCAACGAAGAACTCGAAGAGCAGTCGCGCATCCTCAAAGAGTCGCAAACCAGCCTCGAAACCCAGCAGGCCGAACTTGAGCAGACCAACGAAGAGCTGGCTGGCCAGCGTGACGCGATGGATCGCAAGAACACCGAGCTGAACCGGGTCCAGATCCAGCTTGAAGACCGCGCGGATGAGTTGCAGCGCTCCAGCAAGTACAAGTCGGAGTTCCTCGCCAACATGTCCCATGAGCTGCGCACGCCGTTGAACAGCTCGCTGATTCTGGCCAAGCTGCTGTCCGAGAACCCGCAGCAAAACCTTAGCGCAGAGCAGGTGAAGTTTGCCGAGTCGATTTACTCGGCGGGCAATGACCTGCTCAACCTGATCAACGACATTCTGGATATTTCCAAGGTCGAAGCCGGCAAGCTTGAAGTGCGCCCCGAGAACACCAGCGTCGGGCGTGTGGTTGAAGGCTTGCGCGGGATGTTTCAGCCACTGGCAGGTGAAAAATTCCTGGGCTTTGACGTGCAAGTTCAACCCGGCACGCCGCCGATGATCTACACCGACAGTCAGCGTCTGGAGCAAATCCTGAAAAACCTGCTGTCCAATGCGGTCAAATTCACCGAGAAAGGCCAGGTCAGCCTGGTCGTGTCCCGTGAGCCGGGAGAAGGAGTGGCCTTTGCTGTGACCGATTCGGGCATAGGCATCGCCGCGGATCAGCAGGAAAGCATTTTCGAAGCCTTCCGCCAGGCTGATGGCACCAGCAACCGCCGCTACGGCGGAACTGGCCTGGGCCTGTCGATTTCCCGCGACCTGGCGACCTTGCTCGGTGGTTCGATCACGGTCAGCAGCGAGCCGGGGCAGGGCAGCACCTTTACCCTGGTGCTGCCGGAGCAATATGTGGAGTCGGCCGAGGAGTTGGCGCAACTGTCCGCCACTGCCGCGCCACGGCCAGCACCCGCGGCCCTCAGGTCTCAGCCGTTACCCGTCGTTGTGCCACCGGTAGAGATTGCGCGCTTTATGGATGATCGCGAGCAGGCGCCGTTTGCCACGCGTTGCATCCTGGTGATTGAAGATGAGCCCAACTTTGCGCATATCCTCTTCGATCTTGCACATGAACTTGGCTATCGTTGCCTGGTCGCCCACGGTGCCGACGAAGGTTTCAGCCTGGCCGCACAGTTTATTCCCGATGCCATCCTGCTGGACATGCGCCTGCCGGACCACTCGGGGCTCACCGTGTTGCAGCGCCTCAAGGCCCTTGCGCCGACCCGGCATATACCGGTGCATGTGATTTCCGTCGAGGATCGGGTCGAGGCCGCGATGCATATGGGCGCAGTGGGCTACGCGGTCAAGCCGACCACCCGTGAAGAGCTGAAAAACGTCTTCGCCCGCCTGGAAGCCAAGCTGACCCAGAAGGTCAAGCGCGTGCTGCTGGTAGAGGACGACGACCTGCAGCGTGACAGCATTGCCCGCCTGATCGGCGACGATGACATTGAAATCACCGCCGTAGGTTTTGCCCAGGAGGCACTGAACCTGCTGCGCGACACGATCTACGACTGCATGATCATCGACCTCAAACTGCCGGACATGCTCGGCAACGACTTGCTCAAGCGCATGTCCACCGAGGAAATCTGCTCGTTCCCGCCGGTTATTGTTTATACGGGGCGTAACCTGACCCGCGATGAAGAGGCTGAACTGCGCAAGTATTCGCGCTCGATCATCATCAAGGGCGCCCGCTCACCGGAGCGCTTGCTCGATGAAGTGACATTATTTCTGCACAAAGTTGAATCTCAGTTGTCCCATGAGCGGCAAACAATGCTCAAGACCGCCCGCAGCCGCGACAAGGTGTTCGAAGGGCGCAAGATTCTGTTGGTGGATGACGATGTCCGCAATATCTTTGCCCTGACCAGCGCACTGGAACAAAAAGGCGCCATTGTGGTGATCGGCCGTAATGGCCGCGAAGCCATCGAACGCCTGGATGAAGTTGAAGACATCGACCTGGTGTTGATGGACGTGATGATGCCGGAAATGGATGGCTACGAGGCCACCGTCGAAATTCGCAAGAACCCGCGCTGGCGCAAGCTGCCAATCATTGCGGTGACGGCCAAGGCGATGAAGGACGATCAGGAGCGTTGCCTGCAGGCAGGCGCCAATGATTACCTGGCCAAACCTATCGATCTGGATCGACTGTTTTCGTTGATCCGGGTCTGGCTACCGAAAATGGAACGACTCTAAGTGCAACGAAACACCGATATCGAGTTACGGTTGCTGATTGAAGCGATCTATCTCAAATACAGTTACGACTTTCGCGATTACTCCGGCGCTTCGATCAAGCGCCGGGTCAATCATGCATTGCGTCAGTTCGATTGCCAGACCATTTCGGCCTTGCAGGAGCGCATCCTGCATGACCCTACGGCCTTTATGCAGTTATTGCAGTTCCTGACCATTCCAGTGAGCGAGATGTTTCGCGATCCGGAACACTTCCTGGCCATTCGCCAGGAGGTGGTGCCCATCCTCAAGACCTACCCGTCGCTGAAAATCTGGATTGCGGGGTGCAGCACCGGTGAGGAGGTTTACTCCATGGCCATCCTGTTGCGCGAAGAAGGCTTGCTGGAGCGCACTATCATTTACGCCACTGATATCAACCCGCGGTCTCTGGAAAAAGCCAAGCAGGGGATTTTTTCCCTGGAGAATATTCGCGCCTATACCCACAACTACCAGAAAGCCGGTGGTCAGCGCTCGTTTGCCGATTACTACACCGCCGCCTACGACTACGCGATTTTTGACAAGACGCTGCGTGAGAACGTGACCTTTGCCGACCACAGTCTGGCAACGGACAGCGTGTTTTCAGAAACCAATTTAATTTCATGCCGTAACGTATTGATTTACTTCAATAAAGATTTACAAAACAGAGCCTTTGGCCTGTTTCATGAATCGCTCTGCCACCGTGGCTTTCTGATGCTGGGCAGCAAGGAAACCCTGGATTTTTCGAACTACAGCAAACAGTTCACCCCGGTGCTCAAGCAAGAACGGATCTACCGCAAGCTATGACAGCCCGGCACAGCCTGATGGCTGCACACAGACCAGTAGAAGCCGTGGTGATCGGTGCCTCGGCGGGCGGGGTCGAAGCCTTGCTGGCCCTGCTGGGCGATTTGCGACCTGGCTATTGTCTGCCGATCATCGTGGTGTTGCACTTGCCCGACGAGCGCCGCAGCCAGCTGGCAGAAGTGTTTGCCAAGCGCGTGGCCCTGCCGGTGCGGGAGGTTCAGGACAAGCAGCCGATCGAGCCGGGTACCTTGTATTTTGCCGCGCCCGGCTACCATGTCTCGGTGGAGCAGGATCAGAGTTTTTCCCTGAGCCAGGAGGAGAGGGTGCATTTTTCGCGACCTGCGATTGATTACCTTTTTGAGTCTGCGGCCGACGTGTATCAACAACGCCTGGCCGCGATATTGCTCACAGGTGCCAATCGCGATGGTGCGCTGGGGCTGAGCCAGGTCAAGCAGGCGGGCGGCCTGACCATTATCCAGGACCCGGACGAAGCCCATGTATCGACCATGCCCCGCGCAGCCCTGGAGCTTTTTCAACCGGACTGCATCCTTCCCTTGCGCGGCATTGGCCGTCTGCTTGTCGAGCTGGAACATATCCAATGCTGCTAAATGATATTCAAGCCAAACTGCTGATCGTCGATGATCTGCCGGAAAACCTGCTGGCCCTTGAAGCGCTGATCAAGCGTGAGGATCGCCTCGTCTACAAGGCCCTGTCTGCCGACGAGGCGTTGTCGCTGCTGTTGCAGAACGAGTTCGCAATGGCCATTCTGGATGTGCAAATGCCCGGGATGAACGGTTTTGAACTGGCCGAGATGATGCGTGGTACGGCCAAGACCAAAAACATCCCCATCGTGTTTGTCAGTGCCGCCGGCCGTGAGATGAACTATGCCTTCAAGGGCTACGAAAGCGGTGCGGTGGACTTTTTGCACAAGCCGCTGGATATCCATGCGGTCAAAAGCAAGGTCAGCGTGTTCGTTGAGCTGTATCGTCAGAGCAAGGCCATGAAGCAGCAGGTCGAAGCACTGGAGCAGAGCCGCCGCGAGCAGGAGACCCTGCTGGCGCAGCTCCAGTTGACCCAGGTGGAGCTGGAGCATGCTGTGCGAATGCGTGATGACTTTATGTCGATCGTCTCCCATGAGGTGCGAACGCCGCTCAACGGGCTGATTCTCGAGACCCAGCTGCGCAAGATGCACCTGGCCCGCGACAACGCCGCGGCATTTACCCTGGACAAAATGCAGGCCATGGTCGAGCGTGACGAACGCCAGATCCAGAGCCTGATTCGCTTGATTGAAGACATGCTCGATGTGTCGCGTATTCGCACCGGCAAGCTGTCTATCCGCCCTGCGCCGGTTGATTTGGCCCAGGTCGTTGCACAGTTGCTGGAGAGCTTCTCCGCACAGATCAGCGCAGCGCAATCAAGTGTCAACTTCACGGCGGTGCAGCCGGTGGTGGGGCAGTGGGATGAGTTCCGGATCGAGCAGGTAATCAGCAACCTGCTGACTAATGCCCTACGTTATGGTGCGAAAAAGCCCATTGAGGTATCTGTTTACATTGACGACGATCAAGCCGTGGTCGATGTGCGCGATCAGGGCATCGGCATCAGCGAAGCAAACCAGCAGCGGGTTTTTCAGCAATTCGAACGGGTTTCAGCCAGCCATGTCACTGCAGGTCTAGGCCTGGGGCTGTTTATCTCGGAGCAGATTGTGGCTGCGCACAGCGGCACCATCAGCGTGCAGAGTACGTTGGGTGAGGGGGCATTATTCAGGGTTTGCCTGCCGTTGGTACAAAAGACATAAATTGGGCGCAACCTATGACCGCGCCTGGGGTCATACTGGCAGCGATGGCATGAATTAAGGTTTCCTATGAGTGAAGATGCGCAAGATGTTGTTTTGATTGTCGAAGACGATCCTTCAATCCTGATGGTCCTGAGCGCCTATCTGTCGGGCGAGGGCTACAGGGTCTTGCAGGCCGAAAACGGCGAACAGGCGTTCGAGATCCTGGCGAGCAAGCCGCATCTGGACCTTATGGTTACCGACTTCCGTTTGCCGGGGGGGATTTCCGGGGTACAGATCGCCGAGCCTGCGCTCAAGCTGCGCCCGGACCTGAAAGTCATTTTTATCAGCGGTTACCCGGCCGAGATCCGCGACACGGGCAGCCCCATTACCCTGACGGCGCCGATCCTGACCAAGCCGTTCGACCTCGACACCTTGCAGGCGCAGATCCAGAAGCTGCTGGCCTGAGCATCTGATTCATGCCGAAACCTGTGGGAGCGGGCTTGCTCGCGATGGCATCACCCGCGCCCCTCAGACAGGCCGGCTTGCCTGCATTGCGAGCAAGCCCGCCACTGCAGGTTCAGTGCTTCACAAGCCCTGCTGCAACGCCGGGTCATCCGGGTTTTGCTGCTCCAGTTGCGCGAGCAGCACCTGCACATTCTGCAATTGCCCGGCCTCCTTCCAGTAGCGAATCAACAATACGCGTGCCTTGCGATTGGCAGGCTGGCGTTGCAGCAGCTCTTCGAGCTGACGTTGCGCGGCTTCCAGTTGGTCGAGGTCGTGCAGGGCTGTGGCCAGTTTGTAACGGTAATCACTGTTGTCGGGCTCCAGCTCAACGGCCCTGGCCAGGCCAAGCAGGGCGTACTCGGTCTGGCCGTGATTGAGCAGCCAGATGCCCAGGGCATGCTGCAGATAGGCTGCGTCAGGATGGGCTTGAAGTTGTCTGGCCAGCAATTGCCGGGCCTGGTCGGCTTTACCGCGCTTGTCCAGCAGTTCGATTTGCGCGACGACGGCCTTGAGGTTGTCGGGGTCCAGGCGGGTGACTTGTTCCAGTGCAGCCTGGGCGTCGTCCAGCTGGCCTTCATGCAGGTACAGCCGGGCAAGTTGGCCTTGAGCCTGCGGATCATCGGGGCGGGTCTTGAGGTCGCGTTCGAACTCGTCGACCACTTGCTGCAAGGGGCCGAAGTACAGCCCCTGTTCATCTGGCGACAGACCAAGCAGGGCATTGGCAGCCGCAAAACGCACACTCTGTTCACTGTCATCGAGCAATGGTCCCAGCAATAGCGTGCGCTGGGCGTTGGGCACCAGCCCGACTATGCTCTGGATCGCGGCTTTGCGTACCAGGGGTGAAGGGTTATGCAAATCGGCGTCGGCCAGCTTGAGCGCTTGCGGGCTCGGGTAGTTGGGCAGTTCGGCATGCAGGCCCGCGCGGCGGGTATCGGTCAAGTCGGTGCGAGCCAGTTGCTGGTAAAGCACGCGGGCGGCACCGGGTTTGCCGTTATGGGCCATATCCAGTGCGATGGAGTAGCGCTGGTTTACCGAAGGAGTAGGGGCGGCAGGATCAGGGCGCATCGAATACCAGAGGCCGCCGGCAACAAGTGCTGACACAAGGCTGATTACGAGGTAACGGCGGGGCTGGGTCATCCAATATCCAGAAACAGGCATGCATATGGGGTGCAAGAGTGGGTGACTCGGGAGCTTGAGTCAAATCGCCATGGCCACCCTCACCCTGAGGGCGAGGGTGCGGCTTTCACACATGCGGCGTGGCATGGCCCTTGACCTGCGGGCTGGCGTACTGCGGCTTGAGCAGGCCCTGGTTGTCCAGCAACCAGGCATCCATCACCTTGCGCACCACCGGGCCGGCCACCCGGCCACCGGCTTCGCCGTTCTCGATCATCACCGAAATCACGATTTGCGGATCTTCCGCCGGGGCAAAGCCAACAAACAGGGCGTTGTCCCGATTGCGCTCGGCGGTCTTGAGGCGGTTGTAACGCTCGCCCTGCTTGATTGCCACCACCTGCGCCGTACCGCTTTTGCCGGCAATCCGGTATTGCACGCCCTGGGCTGCTGCCCGGGCAATACCGCGCGGGTCGTGCATCACCAACTGCATGGCGTGATTGACCTGATCCCAGTCCCGCGGATCACGCAGCACCAGATTGGGGATCGGGTGTTCATCCACCGGCGGCGTACCGTCCACGGTCCTGGCCAGGTGCGGACGGTTCCATACGCCCTTGTTGGCAATCAGCGCGGTGGCCTGGGCCAGTTGCAGCGGGGTAACCTGCATATAACCCTGGCCGATGCCCAGGATCACTGTTTCGCCAGGGAACCATGCTTGACGGCGGGTGCTGCGCTTCCACTCGCGGGACGGCATCAGGCCAGATGACTCTTCAAACATGTCCAGCGAGACTTTTTGCCCCAGCCCGAATTCGGCCATGTAATCGTGCATGCGGTCAATGCCCAGCTTGGATGCCAGGTCGTAAAAGTAGGTGTCGTTGGAGCGCATGATCGCCGCGTTCAAATCCACCCAGCCGTCACCACTGTGGTTCCAGTTGCGGTATTTGTGGTCGACATTGGGCAACTGGAAATAGCCGGGGTCAAACACCCGGGTCGAGGCGGAAATTACGCCGCTGTCCAGCCCTGCAATCGCCACTTCGGGCTTGATGGTCGATCCCGGTGCATACAGCCCGCGCAGGGCCCGGTTGAACAGCGGTTTGTCGATGGAATCGCGCAAGCCCGAGTAGTCCCTGGAGCTGATACCGGTCACGAACAGGTTGGGGTCGAAACTCGGTTTGCTGACCATCGCCAGCACCTCGCCGGTTTTCGGGTCCAGGGCAATGATCGAGCCACGGCGGTCGCCCAGGGCATCCTCGGCGGCTTCCTGCAATTTGATATCCAGGCTCAGCACGATGTTCTTGCCCGCCACCGCATCGGTGTGGCGCAGCACGCGCATGACCCGGCCCTGTGCATTGGTTTCGACTTCTTCAAAACCGACCTGGCCGTGCAGTTCGTTCTCATAGAAGCGTTCGATGCCGGTTTTGCCGATCGATTGGGTGCCACGGTATTGAGTGGCATTCAGCTGCTTGGCTTCTTTCTCGTTGATGCGCCCGACATAACCGACTGAGTGGGCAAAGTGATCGCCCTGCGGATAGTGGCGTACAAATTGCGCCTCGACATCGATACCCGGCAGGCGGAACTGGTTGACGGCCAGCAGGGCGATCTGATCTTCCGTCAGCTCGTACAGCAGGGTTGAAGGGTCAAACGGGTGGCGCGCCTGTTTCATCGCCTTGGCAAATACGGCGCGATCTTCTTCGGGCAAGTGCAGGATGCTGATCACTGAATCCAGCACCTTGGCGGTATCGCCAGCCCGCTCGCGGGTGATGGTCATATTGAAGCTGGGCTGGTTATCGGCCAGCAGCACGCCGTTGCGGTCATAGATAAAACCGCGCTCCGGGGGGATGGGCAACACGTGCACCCGGTTGTTCTCGGAGACCGTGGAGTTGTAGTCGAACTCGGTGACTTGCAGAAAATACATGCGACCGATCAGGGCGCAGCTGATAGCCAGCACCAGCGCCGCACAGGCGATCAGTCTTTTATTGACCAGCCGTTTTTCGGAATCGTGATCTTTAAGAGGGATCGGCTCAGGCATATCCGGGGTGTCTCGCGTCAGAAAACAGATAGCAGCAGCCAGCAGGTCGTTAGCTGGCTACGAAATTCGGCGCACACCTTACCAAGAAGCCTGTGCTTGAGTCAGTTTATTGGCCGAAATGTGGATGAAAGCCGACGGGCAGTGGGCCTGCTGAGTGGCTTTGGACTCCGACCAAGAAAGCGTGTAGTCCTCTCCTCCCTTCGAGCGAAAAGGACTACAGCCAAGCCACGCTTAAGCTGGCGGGGATACACGTGCCCGCAGACTGTTAATACATTTATTGAAATGTATCAGCCACTGTAAACGGGATATCCAGTTGGGCACCCCAGGCAGGTAACTTCCAATCCCTTGCAGCGAGTTGAATACGGCCTCTTAGGTTGCCTTTAAGCCTAGGATTGTCTTGAGGGTGGTATTCGATGTTCCAATAGCTGTAACCCGGTTGAGCACAGCCAGTCGCGGAGTTTAAAGAGCGTTTTGCACAGCCCCCGTTGCTGCGTGTGCCCCGGAAAGTGAGGTAACTGATTTTATTTGATTGATCCCAGGCAGGCACGATCAGTTTCGTGTAGTTGGAGTCTGCCCATGTCAAGTCCACAGGGCCTTCATTGATGTTGTATGCGACGTATGCAATATTTTTTGCACTACCATCCTGCATCTGGCCATGTGTTGAACTTGCACTGTTTGCCGCGATAGCCCAGTTATTGCGGGTGTCAGCTCCTACAGGTTGTAAAGGTTGTGCCAGTTCCATGTTTGCGATGGTCTTGCTGGCTTCGGCTGAGTAAGCCACCCCCCATTTGTCGAAAAAGCTTCTTAGGTCACGGCCGGAAAAACGACTGGCATTGACAACGAACCAATCTTTTTTCTTGGCGTTGGTATTGAAAGCAGTCGCGTTGTCTGCATAGTTGAACTCTTTACGAAAAGCTTTTCCAAGTTGGGGGTAAAGGTTCTCATAGGAGGCCGCCAATTGGTTGAACATGACCGAGCGATTAAAGTCTCCTCCTTCAATTGCGCCGTCAAAGTTATAAGCCTTGCCTGATTTTAAATAGTTGCCCACGGATTCCCGATCCCAGGTTTTGTCCGAGTAGGCAGCGCCCGGATGACAGTCCTTCAATTGATACGACCCTTGAAGGCGACGGCAAGCGGCGACTGAGTAAAGGTTGACCGTAACTTCCGAGAGCCCCCCCCACGTCCATCCGACCTGATTCATGTGGCCGTATTCATGCCAGTAACCCCATGAGGTGGGAACGGCAGCTCCGCCAAAGTTGATCTTGATGAGTCCCTGGCCACCTGATGCACTGCAACATGCAGCATAAGAAGCATTGATCAAGCCTGGCGTGGGCAAGTCGAGCGGGGCCGCTATCGACTGACTGTCAAATCCATTGAGCCGGTCGTTTACCAGTGTCATGAGCAGGTGCTCGCGCATTAACCGCATAATGTCAATGTTCTTGTTGCGGTTAGCGACTTTAGCTGGCATGTAGAAGCGGGTCCGCCCGTCGAATAACAGCACCTCTCCTGATGGATTGGGCTGTTGGCTGAGGGTTGTTTTCCATTCTTCTTTTGTTGTTATGCCAAAAATAAACATCGGTACATGTTGTGCATTGCCCTTGTTGACGTGTAGGGGAATCATTTTTCCGGCGTTCTGCATGTCGCGTGTCGGGTCTTGGCACGAAAGCAGCAGAGTCCCATTTCTGGAGGCTGTGTAAGTGACCGTGTACTCGGTCGGGGCAGCAGGGAGCCTGAGCTCATCATGTAAACTTGAAGGCACATTGAAGTCTGGGATGGTCCAGGCACTGCAAGATATATTGCTGTCGGATGGGGCTCTTGTGATTTCTACAGACTGTGAGGTGCTCAAAAATACAGGGGTAGTAAAAAAACCATGCCTGCCATGCATGCTTGTCCTGTTTCGTCCATTAGTATGACCTTCGGTTACAGGTACTTTGTAATTTCCTGAGGTGTCGCCAGTATATTGCTCTAGTGTTTTGCGGATCCAGTAGAGGGGTGTCAGAGGATCATTGCTGTCTGTGAGGGCCTTGTCGGGATCGCTGTTCAATAATTGTGGTGAAAGGTTGAATTCTGCCAGGGCTTCGACGAATCCGGGCTTTGACTCGTGACTTCTCCACCACAGTGTTTGCTCCTGCGCTAGAGCAGGGGTGAATGCACTCAAGGAACATAGGCTGCCAAGTAACATTGCGCTAATACAGTTGATGTTCATATCTTTCGGTCTTTTCATAGTTGTTTGTAGGGAAAGATACCGGCGTAGTCTGCCAGCTCCCTCAGATTGCATGAGCTTGGTCTTGGGAAATAGAGTTTTTTTCTTGTGATTTAGTAGGCATTTTAATGTTGTAGTCGTAAGTTGTAGGTAAAGTTAGCCAGGCTTGATATGTAAGCGGCCTGTATCAAAAAGCATGTTGAATACGGGGCAATGAAGTAAAATCCCTGTTTTTAGAGGAAATCGACCCTTAATGCTGTCTCTGATCGACTGGTACCCTCATGCACCTTTGCAGCCTTTAAACGTAGAGTGGCTGCAGCAGGCCGGGATCGAAGCAGCCGTATTGCGGCTGGACCTTATCGACCCGCTGATCAGCGGCAACAAGTGGTTCAAGCTCACTGACCATTTACGCAGGGCACGGGCAGCAGGGGCTGACGGGCTGATCAGCCTGGGCGGCGCCCATTCCAATCATTTGCATGCCCTGGCAGCTGCCGGCAAGCGTTTTGGCTTTGCCACCGTGGGGCTGTTGCGCGGTCACCCTCAACAAACCCCCACCACGCTCGACCTTGAGCGCTTTGGCATGCAACTGCACTGGCTGGGATTTGCCGGGTATCGGGCGCGGCATGAGCCGGACTTTTGGCAACCGTGGCAGGCCCTGTACCCGAACCTGCATCAGGTGCCCGAGGGTGGCGGCGGGCTGGCGGGGGCCCTGGGTTGCATGCCGTTGGTAAGCAGGGTGCGCGAGCAATTGGCGACTATAGGTTGGCAAGATTACGACGCTTGGTGGCTGGCCGCGGGGACCGGCACCACCCTGGCCGGGCTGGTGCTGGGCGAGGAGGGTAGGCGTCGGGTATATGGCGCGCTGGCGGTTCCCGAGGACCACGGCGTGGCCCCGCAGGTTGAGGCCATTTTGCAGGCTGGCGGGCTGCAGGAGCGAAATTTTGAGCTGGTCGATGCCAGTCGTGGCGGTTTTGCCAAGGTGGACGACGCCTTGCTGGCGTTTATGCGGGCCAATGAAGTGGCCAGTGGCATGCCACTGGAGCCGCTTTACACGGCCAAGGCTTTGATGGCACTGGCCCAGGCGGTTGAAAAGGGGGTTATTACACGGGGAATGCGTGTGGTGTTTGTTCACACCGGCGGCCTGCAAGGCCGCCGGGGGTTTGACCTGGGGCTTTAAGAACGCCCGGGCAACATGCGCAGCAAAGTGTTGTCCTTGATCAAGTAGTGATGCCCCAGACCGGCCACGGCATGCAGGCCGATCAGCCAGTAACCGATGGTACCGCCCAGTTCATGCCAGCTCTTGATCTGCTTGGCGAAGTCCGGGTCCTTGGCGGTCAGGGGCAGGATATCGAAACCATAAAAGTACACCGGCTTGTCGTTGTAGCTCAGCACCAGGTAACCCAGCACCGGCATGGCGATCATGAACAGGTACAACGCCCAGTGCATCAAAGTGGCCAGAGCGGTCTGCCAGGCGGGTGGTGTCGGGGTGATTTTCGGCGCAACGCCCAGGGTTCGGGCCAACAGCCTTAGCCAGACCAGTGCAAACACCGTCAACCCGAGCATGAAGTGCGCATCCTTCATCAGGTTGCGCCCGTCGCTGTCCTTGGGGAAGATCCCGCGAAACTCGATCGAGGCGTAGATCAATATAAACAGCAGCACCATCAGCCAGTGCAGGGCGATGGACATCCGGCTGTAGTGATGGGCGGTGCTTTTCCAGGTCATGGTGGTTCCTCACGGTTCAGGTCTAAAGTCCCCGTTCTTGTTGACGGAGTTCCTTTACTCTAAGTGGCTTGAGCAATCTTGCACTTGAGATGTGTCAGTTTTCAGGGCTTCCCGGCACATTAGGCCAAAGATCGGAAACCAGAAACAGGCGTTCAGCCTCTTCCCAGTCGCCCTCATCGTTTTCAGTCAGGCGAACCAGCAGCTGCGCCGGTGCTTGCGGGTGCAGTTCTGCCAGCCAGATATCCAGCTGTTGTGCCGCCCATATCCCCTCAGGACCATAGCGCGCCGGAGCCAGCCAGGCATGCCGGGGCAGGGGTTGCCAGCAACCGGTGGCGCTCTGGCGGATAAACGCCGGCCAGTCGCGCTGATGCAACCAGCGCCCGCGCAGGTGTTGCGGGTTGGCACCGGTTGGTGGTCGGGCCTGCCCTGGCCACGGATACAGCAGGTAGCCGCCAAGCCACAAATGGGCGCTGAACGCCTGCACATCCAGCCCGGCCAGCACTTCACGGCTTTCCGGGCGGCTGGACATGGGTAGCTGGTGCTGGCAGAAATGCTTGAGCTTGCGGTCCAGGCGGTCATTGCTGCCGGGGCCTAGCCATTGCGCAGGGTCTGCGCCATCACCGTCCTGGGGGCCGAGGTAGAGTTTGATCGCCAGTTCCAGATGATGCACGCCGTCGCGGTCTCGCAGCACTAAATCGAGCTCACCCAGGGTATGCCCGCCCAGGCGGATCGGCAGGTTCGCGGCAATCAGCTCGACGCCCGGGGCATGCTGCACTGCAAACTGCCACAAGCGCTCGTAATAGCGCCCCAGGCGTCGGGTGGTGGCCAGTTCGAGCCAGTGCAGGAGTGGTTGGCAGTTGCGGTCCAGCTCGCGCAGCCAGTGCTCCAGTTGCTCCGGCGCCTGGACCCAGTCGCTGCCTGCCAATGGATGGCGTTGGGGCCAGGGGGTATGGGTCAGCATCGGTGGTGCGAGGATCACCCACGCCAGATCGCGCACCTCGGGGTGGCGCAATTGATGGGGCAGGTTGAGCAAGTCGGGGAAGAGGGTCATTGTGCGAGCATAGCCGTTCACGGGGCTGAAAGGGTTTTGTCTATCGTCGTCTTTCGCCCATAATCGTTATTTTCGCACGCATAGAATCCCGCAGGAGCCCCATGGAGCAATTTCGTAATATCGGCATCATAGGTCGTCTGGGCAGCTCGCAAGTGCTCGATACGGTTCGCCGACTGAAAAAATTCCTGCTCGAGCGGCATATGCACGTGATCCTTGAAGACACGATCGCCGAGGTGTTGCCCGGTCACGGCCTGCAAACTTCGTCACGCAAAATGCTTGGCGAAGTCTGCGACATGGTGATTGTGGTCGGCGGCGATGGCAGTTTGCTGGGCGCCGCCCGCGCGCTGGCCCGGCACAATGTACCGGTGCTGGGTATCAACCGTGGCAGTCTGGGCTTTCTGACCGATATCCGTCCCGATGAACTGGAAGTCAAAGTTGCTGAGGTGCTTGACGGCCACTACCTGGTTGAAAACCGTTTTCTGCTGCAGGCCGAAGTGCGCCGTCACGGCGAAGCCATCGGCCAGGGCGATGCCCTCAATGATGTGGTGCTGCACCCGGGCAAGTCCACGCGTATGATCGAGTTCGAACTGCATATCGATGGCCAGTTCGTCTGCAGCCAGAAGGCCGACGGCCTGATCGTGGCCACGCCCACGGGCTCAACGGCCTATGCCATGTCAGCGGGCGGCCCGATCATGCACCCCAAGCTCGACGCGATCGTGATTGTGCCCATGTACCCGCATACCCTGAGCAGCCGCCCGATCGTGGTCGATGGCAACAGTGAGTTGAAAATAGTGGTGGCCAAGGACATGCAGATCTACCCGCAGGTTTCGTGTGATGGTCAGAACCACTTCACCTGTGCGCCGGGCGACACCATCAACGTCAGCAAAAAAGCGCAAAAACTGCGCCTGATTCATCCTTTGGACCACAACTACTACGAAGTGTGTCGGACCAAGCTTGGCTGGGGTAGCCGACTGGGCGGCAGGGCTGACTGATGCTCGATCCAGCGCGCAGTTACGATCTGATCGGTGACGTGCATGGCTGTGCTCATACCCTTGAGCACCTGCTGGAGCGTCTGGGCTATCGAAAACTCGCCGGTATCTGGCGACACCCGCAACGGATGGCGGTGTTTCTGGGTGACATTATTGATCGCGGCCCGCGCATTCGCGAGTCGCTGCATATTGTCTACGACATGGTACGCAGCGGTCAGGCCCTGTGCCTGATGGGTAACCATGAATTCAACGCGCTGGGCTGGTGCACACCCGCGCCAGCCGGAAGTGGCAAGCAGTTTGTGCGCGAGCACACGCCGCGCCATGCCCGGCTGATCCACGAAACCCTCGAACAGTTCGACAAGTATCCCGCTGAATGGCGCGAGTTTGTGCAGTGGTTTTACGACATGCCGCTGTTTGTCGATGCCGGGCGCTTCCGGGTGGTACATGCCTGCTGGGACAGCGAAGTGATCGCCACCCTGCGTGCGCAATACCCCGACGGCTGCATTGACGAGGCCTTCTTGCAGGCCGCGGCGGTGTCGGACAGCTTTGCCAGCCTGAGCTTCAACCGCCTGTTGCGTGGCACTGACATGCGCCTGCCGGGGGGCATGACCCTGACCGGTGGCGACGGCCTGACGCGGGCATTCTTTCGCACCAAGTTCTGGGAAGACGACCCCAAGACCTACGGCGATATCGTTTTCCAGCCGGACGCGCTGCCTGAACGGGTGGCACAGCAGCCGCTGTCCTCCACTGAAAAAAGTGCCCTGTTACGTTACGGCATTGATGAACCGCTGTTGTTTGTCGGGCACTACTGGCGCAGCGGCCGGCCCGCGCCGATCCGTCCGAACCTGGCGTGCCTGGATTACAGCGCGGTGTTGTACGGCAAACTGGTGGCTTATCGCCTTGACCAGGAAACCCGGCTCGATCCGGACAAATTTGTATGGGTGAATGTAGATCGCCCTGAGGCCATTCAATGAGTGTTGTAGCGGTATTGCGTTTGCCGTTGTCTGTGGACCTGAGCGGTTTTGTTGCTTTGCTGCGGCGCATGCAGGTGCCCCATCGGGTCAGTGAAGAGGCAGGCGAGCAGGTGCTGTGGGCACCTGAGTCCATTGCCGACGACGTGCGCAGCCTGTACCAGCGTTTTCCGCTGGGTGACCCCGATCACGCCTTACCCGTTGTCGAACGGCCGCAGGCCATGGCCCGCCCGGGTTTTGCGCAGCAGCTGCGCGATAGCCCGGCCACAGCCATCGTGTTGCTGCTGTGCGTAATCGTGGCTGCGGTGACGCAACTGGGTGACAATTTGTCGGCCCTGAGGTTTTTCACGTTTCTGGACTTCAGCATTTATGGCCAGTACATCGACTTTGTCCCCTTGTCTGACAGCCTGGCGTCCGGGCAGTGGTGGCGACTGTTTACGCCGATGTTGATTCACTTCGGTTTCCTGCATATCGCCATGAACGGCATGTGGTACTGGGAGCTGGGGCGGCGCATTGAAATGCGCCAGGGCAGCGTCAACCTGATCGGCCTGAGCCTGTTGTTCAGCCTGGTGTCCAACTTCGCCCAGTACCTGGTGGGCGGCCCGAGCCTGTTTGGCGGGTTGTCGGGGGTGTTGTACGGGCTGTTGGGGCATGTCTGGATCTATCAGTTGATGGCGCCAAACCCCCTGTATAACCTGCCGCGCGGTGTGCTGGTGATGATGCTGGTGTGGCTGGCATTGTGCATGTCGGGGCTGGTGTCGATGATCGGCTTTGGCCAGATCGCCAATGCCGCCCATGTGGGCGGACTGGTCATCGGTTGCCTGACCGGCTTGCTGGGCGGGCTTTGGGCGCGGCGCAGGCAGGCTGTATAAAGTTTCGAATTGTCGCGTGGGAGCGGGCTTGCTCGCGATGGGTTCAACCCGTTGATTCAGATGCACCGAGTTGCCTGAATCGCGAGCAAGCCCGCGCCCACAGATAGAAATGCCATCTGATTTTTAAAGAGCGGAAACAGAACCATGTCCTCTTTCAACGAAATGATTCAAAACATCACCCCCGAGATCTACCAGAGCCTGAAACTGGCCGTGGAAATCGGTAAATGGGCGGACGGCAACAAACTCACTGCCGAACAGCGCGAGCTGTCGTTGCAGGCGATGATTGCCTGGGAAGTGCAGAACCTGCCTGAAGACCAGCGCACCGGTTATATGGGCCCGCAGGAATGCAGCTCGAAATCGGCGCCGGTGCCCAATATCCTGTTCAAGTCGGATGCCATCCATTGATTGAGATTGGTCGCGGTGCAATCAGCAAGATGTCGGCAAGCCTGGAAACGCCGACCGTTCAATATGCGTTCCGTTTGGGCGATACCGAGGTGCCGGTCAATCCCTTGATCGGCACTAAACTGCGTCTGGAATACCTGGGGGAGATCAACTGCTCTCACTGCGGGCGTAAAACCAAGAAGAGCTTCAGCCAGGGCTACTGCTACCCGTGCATGACCAAGCTGGCACAATGTGATGTGTGCATCATGAGCCCGGAGCGTTGCCATTATGACGCGGGCACTTGCCGTGATCCGTTGTGGGGCGAGCAGTTCTGCATGACCGATCATGTGGTGTATCTGGCCAACTCCTCCGGGGTCAAGGTGGGCATTACCCGTGCCACCCAGTTGCCGACCCGCTGGCTCGACCAGGGTGCCAGCCAGGCATTGCCGATCGTGCGCGTGGCGACCCGTCAGCAATCGGGGTTTGTCGAAGATCTGTTCCGCTCGCAAGTGGCTGACCGGACCAACTGGCGTGCACTGCTCAAGGGCGACGCAGCGCCGGTAGACCTCGCCGCAGTGCGTGCGCAACTGTTCGAGAGTTGCGCCGAAGGCCTGCACACCCTGCAGGAACGTTTCGGCCTGCAAGCGGTACAGCCTTTGCATAGCGTCGAGCCCATCGAGATTTGCTACCCGGTCGAGCAGTATCCGACCAAGATTGTCAGCTTCAATCTGGATAAAGATCCGATCGTCGAAGGCACGCTGATGGGGATCAAGGGCCAATACCTGATCTTTGACACCGGCGTTATCAATATCCGCAAATACACGGCCTACCAGCTGGCCGTGCATCAGTAAAAGGACTCCAGCATGCGCACCGAACAACCGCAAATGATCTACCTGAAGGACTACCAGGCGCCCGATTACCTGATCGACGAGACGCACCTGACCTTCGAGTTGTTCGAGGATCACACCCTGGTTCATGCGCAGCTGCTGATGCGCCGCAACCCGGCCCGTGGCGCCGGCCTGCCGGCTCTGGCGCTGGATGGCCAGCAGCTGGAGCTGCTGTCGGTCAGCCTCGACGATATCGAATTGACCGCCGAGGATTATCAGCTCAGCGACAGCCACCTGATCCTGCACCCGACCAGCGAACAGTTCGTGGTCGATACCAGCGTGCGCATCCACCCCGAATCCAACACCGCGCTGGAAGGCCTGTACAAGTCCGGCGGGATGTTCTGCACCCAGTGCGAGGCCGAAGGCTTTCGCAAGATTACCTATTACCTCGACCGCCCGGACGTGATGAGCAAGTTCACCACCACCGTTGTGGCCGAGCAGCACAGTTACCCGATTCTGCTGTCCAACGGCAACCCGATCGCCAGCGGCCCCGACGAAGACGGCCGGCACTGGGCAACCTGGGAAGACCCGTTCATGAAACCGGCGTACCTGTTTGCACTGGTGGCCGGTGACCTGTGGTGCGTCGAAGACACGTTCACCACCATGAGCGAGCGCAGCGTGGCGCTGCGCATTTATGTCGAGCCGGAAAACATCGACAAATGCCAGCACGCCATGACCAGCCTGAAAAAATCCATGCGCTGGGACGAAGAGACCTACGGTCGTGAATACGACCTGGACATCTTTATGATCGTGGCCGTCAACGACTTCAATATGGGCGCCATGGAGAACAAGGGTCTCAATATCTTCAACTCCAGCGCCGTACTGGCCCGCGCCGAAACCGCCACCGATGCCGCGCACCAGCGGGTCGAAGCCATCGTCGCCCACGAGTACTTCCACAACTGGTCGGGTAACCGCGTGACCTGTCGCGACTGGTTCCAGCTGTCGCTCAAGGAAGGCTTCACGGTGTTCCGTGATTCCGAGTTCTCGGCCGACATGAATTCGCGCACCGTCAAGCGCATCCAGGACGTGGCCTACCTGCGCACTCACCAGTTCGCCGAAGACGCCGGCCCCATGGCCCATGCCGTGCGCCCGGAGAGCTTTATCGAGATCTCCAACTTCTACACCCTGACCGTTTACGAGAAGGGTTCTGAGGTGGTGCGCATGATCCACACCCTGCTGGGCGCCGAGGGTTTTCGCAAAGGCAGTGACCTGTACTTCGAGCGTCATGATGGCCAGGCGGTGACCTGCGACGACTTTATCAAGGCCATGGAAGATGCCAATGGCGCCGACCTGAGCCAGTTCAAGCGCTGGTACAGCCAGGCAGGTACACCGCGGCTGGCCGTCAGCGAGCACTACGATGCGCAACAACACACCTATAGCCTGACTTTTGCGCAAAGCTGCCCGGCAACTCCGGACAAGATCGAAAAACTGCCGTTCGTCATTCCGGTCGAACTCGGCCTGCTGGACGCCGGGGGGAGTGAAATTGCCCTGCAACTGGCGGGCGAAGCTGCGGCCTCGGGCACCAGCCGCGTGCTGTCAGTGACTGAAGCCGAACAGACCTTCACCTTTGTCGGCATCAACGAAAAACCGCTGCCGTCCCTGTTGCGCGGGTTCTCGGCACCGGTGAAGCTGAGCTTCGATTACAGCCGTGACCAGTTGATGTTCCTGATGCAGCACGACAGCGACGGGTTCAACCGTTGGGATGCTGGTCAGCAACTGGCGGTACAGGTGCTGCAAGAGTTGATTGCACAGCATCAGCGCGGTGAAGCACTGGTCATGGATCAGCGTCTGGTCGAGGCGTTGCGCACGGTGCTGGGTAATGAGCAACTGGATCAGGCAATGGTGGCAGAGATGCTCTCGCTGCCGGGCGAAGCCTATCTGACCGAAATCAGTGATGTGGCCGATGTCGAAGCCATCCACGTTGCCCGCGAGTTCGCTCGCAAGCAACTGGCAGACAGCCTGTTCGACGCCCTGTGGACGCGTTACCAGGCCAACCGCGAAGTGTCCAAAGCCACGCCTTATGTGGCTGAAGCCGAGCACTTTGCCCGTCGCGCACTGCAAAATATCGCGCTGTCCTACCTGATGCTCAGCGGCAAGCCGCAAGTGTTGGCGGCGGCGCTGGAGCAGTTCGAGCACAGCGACAACATGACCGAACGCCTGACGGCGCTGGCCGTGCTGGTCAACTCGCCCTACGAGGCGGAAAAAGCTGCGGCGCTGGCCAGTTTTGCCGAGCAATTCAAGGACAACCCGCTGGTCATGGATCAATGGTTCAGCGTGCAGGCGGGCAGCACCTTGCCCGGCGGTTTGCAGCGCGTGCGCGAGCTGATGCAACATCCGGCGTTCACCATCAAGAACCCGAACAAAGTGCGGGCCCTGGTGGGTGCCTTTGCCGGGCAAAACCTGATCAACTTCCATGCTGCGGACGGTTCGGGCTATCGTTTCCTGGCGGACCTGGTGATCGAACTGAATGGTTTCAACCCGCAGATTGCCTCTCGGCAACTGGCGCCGCTGACCCGCTGGCGCAAGTACGACGCTGCGCGACAGGCGCTGATGAAGGCAGAGCTTGAGCGCATCCGCAGCTCGGGCGAACTGTCCAGCGATGTGTTTGAAGTGGTCAGCAAAAGTCTGGCGTAACGCCTGGACGTAAAAAAGGCGCTGTCCGAGTGATCGGGCAGCGCTTTTTTTATGGTTTTTTGTCGCCCAGAGTGATCAAGCGTGACACAGGCACTTTATCAATCACTGCCGTGTAATTGACTGGCCCTTTGAGTTCCTTGATGTCGTTGTCGATATAACCACGCCGGGAGTAGTCGACAGAGGCGATTTGCTTGCCATTGCGATAAATGTGCACGGGCTTGTCTGCGCTGCCATCGCCATTCCAGGTCAGATTCACCTGTGCCGCATCAGGCGCTAACCGGGCAGAGAATAGCCTTGCACCCAGAGGCCCGGTCAGGGGCAGACCGTCCATGGCATGCCGGGCAGGTACGGGCTCGATGCCAAAATGGGCCAGCAGGGTCGGAGTAATATCCGCCTGGCTGGCAAAGCCGTAGAGGTTGTCGTGGCCCGGATTGTCCGGATTGGTGATGGGGCGGGTAAGTTGCTCGTTGGCGGGTTTGTTGAGTGCGATAAACGTGGTTTTCTCGCTCAGGGTTTGGGCGCCATGATTACGCCCATCGGGCAGGCGCCGGCCATGATCAGTTGTCACCAGGACTAGCCAGTCTTCATCGGGGTTGCTTTGTTTACGGCGCTTGAGTGCGGACAGTAACTGGCCGACCTTGTCGTCGACGCCCTGGATTGCGGTCTGATAGCGGGTTGAAAAACCGTATCGATGGCCGACATTATCAGGCTCGTCGAAGTGCGCGAAAACCAGGTCCGAGCGACCATATTCAAGCTCATAGCTGGCCTTGTCGGCGACGCATTGATCGACGTCGGAGCATTTGATGGCAAGGTCGATAAAGCCTTGGGCAATATCATCGGCGAAGTTGTTGTTGATGGTATTCCAGCTGACAATGCTGCTCGTCTTGCGTTCAGGATCCGCCTGCTTGAGTTGCTTGAACAGGCTGGGCGCTTTGTTGCGCCATGCGTTGTTGTTGGAGGGGACTTTATGTCGGTCTACCCAGGTGCCGGTCAGTATTGTCGTCCAGCCCGGGCCGCTACCGGTAGTTTGCTCTGTCGCAGTGCCGTCAATCCCTCCGATGTAACTTTTGGCGGGGTTCAGGCCGGCAATATGGGGGGCCATATTATTTTGAATGGCTTGCTGAAGTTTTTCGTATTGCATGCCGTCGACACCAATCAACAAGGCCTTGTGGCTTTTGTAGTTTTGGGCGTCGGAGGTATCAGGGGGCGCGGCATGGGACAACATGACGGTGAATGTCAAACCCAGGCCGGTAGCGATAGATAAAGCAAAATGGGTATGGCTCATGGCAGATCTCACTCAGTGAGTTGAACACGAGACGAATATGTAAGGGCTGTATGTCACTGACATTACGTTATTGCCAGCTTTAAATGCAGGATATTTCAGTACCCGGCACGTTCATACGCAGTTCATGTCGGGCCAGGGGAACTGGCCCGGCACTTCATCAGAACTTCCAGCTCACCGATGCCGTGACGTTGCGCGGGGAGCCGTAGTTGCTTTGCCCGTAACGTACGCTTTGCAGGTATTTCTCGTTGGTCAGGTTGTCGAGGTTGAGCTGGGTGCTCCAGTGCGGGTCGATATCATAGCTGGCCATCAGGCCCACCAGCATATAGGCAGCCTGGTTTGCTGCCGGGGTGTCGTCGTTCTCGACCTTGCTCTGCCACTTGAGGCTGCCGCCCACTTTCACCTGCGGTGCCATCGGCAGCTTGTAGGCCATGGAGGTGGTCAGGGCATTGCGCGGTATAAACTTGCGTCCGCGGTTGTTGTCGGCATCGGTGATATAGACGTAGGTATAGCCCCCGCTGATTTGCAGGCCCGGCGCCAGTTCGCCCGAAGCTTCCAGTTCTACACCGCTGCTCTTGTACGACATGCCGTCATACAGGTAACCGCCCAGGGAAGGGTTGAAACCTGAGTAGGTGGCAACGTTATCCTGCTTGGTATGAAATACCGCTGCCGAAACGTCCAGTTTCTTGTCCAGCAGATGCCCCTTGATCCCGGCCTCGTAGCTCTTGCCTTCCAGCGGGTCGAGCACCTGGCCCTGGGTATTGAGGTAGTACTGCGGGTTGAAAATCTTGGTGTAGCTGGCATACAGCGAGTACTGCGGCGTCAGGTCATAGACTACGCCAGCGTACGGGGTGACTTTGCCATGAATGCTCACGTCCCGCCCCGAACCGTAGTTTTCACCGTCGCTGTCGGCACTGAGCATGCGCGCACCGACGATCAGGTGCAGGTCGTCGGTAAGGCTCAACCGTGTACCGGCGTAGAGACTCTTCTGGCGGTCGGTGTAATTGGAGGTCGCGTCGGCATTGGCCATGTTGTAAGTAGGCTTGGGGATGACGCCGTTGAGGGCATCTTCCAGCGACACCGGGGTGTAGTACGAGGAGGTGCCGTACAGCGAGGTTTCCTGGGTACGGGAACGGGCCACGTTGGCGCCGAAGGTCAACTGGTGCTCGCGGCCGCCCAGGCTGAAAGGCCCGCTGAACGAGAGGTCGCCATCCAGCTCGCGGGTCTTGCCTTTGTAGTTGGAGGCCAGCCCGGTATAGCCGGTGCTAGAGGCGCTGTTGGCATAGATGTAGAACATGTCGGTGTCTTCGCGATGCTCCATGGCGGTTACGGTCAGCGTGGACTTCCAGTCATTGGCGAAGTGGTGCTGCCACTCGGCGAAGGCGCGACTGGTGCGTACATCCCAGTACACCCAGGGCTGGGCAATGTTGGCACTGGTGCTGCTGTAGTGCAGGGCGTTGCCGCTGCTGTCGGTCAGCGGCAGGGAGCCCCAGCTGGCACCGTTGGCATTGCTTTTCTGGTCTTCATAACCGACGGTCAGCGTGTCGTCGTCACTCAGGTCGAAGGCGAGCATGCCACTGAAGATGTTCTTTTCCCGGGAATAACGATCCAGATAAGAGTTGCCCACTTCGTTGGCATAGATCACTCGCCCGCGCACATTGCCCGAATCGGTCAGCGGCCCGGAGACGTCGAGATCGACCCGGCGCTTGTCCCAGGAGCCGGCGCTGACGCTGACCTTGGCCTCAGGCTCATAGGTGGGGCGTTTGCGGATAAAGTTAACCGTGGCCGACGGGTTGCCAGTGCCGGTCATCAGGCCGTTGGCGCCGTGCAAGACATCAACCTGCTCGTAGGGTGCGGTGTCGATATCACCCACCAGCACGCCGCCGGTGAGCCCCATGCCCATGCCGTCGTACTGGAAGTTGGTGATGTCGAAACCGCGGGCAGTGAAGTAAGTCCGGTCGGTCTCGACCTTTTGCACGTTGACTCCGGGGGTACTGTCCAGCACATCGCGAATACTGTTGAGCTTGAAGTCGTCAAGTTGCTCGCGCTTGATGCTGGTGATGCCCTGGGGTGTTTGCCCGGCGGTGAGGTTCAATCGCGTCGTAGTGGCGGCGGGTTTGGCTTGATAGCCCGGTGGTGCATCTTCACTGTCGGCGGTGCCGGTGACGCTGGTGGAAGGCAGGTTCAAGGTGTATTCGTCGGCTGATGCCGAATTGAGCATGCCCAGTGCGACAAGTGTAAGGGCGGACGTCGGAAGGCTGAACAGTGAGCGCATGATCTGCGGATACTCCGGGCTGGAACTGCGTAAACGAGAATTAGTTACAAAGTTTTACATTTGTGCAAATGATAATCAATGCTCTTAACTATTCTTTACGCATTGTTGCAAAATCCTTGCTGCGGTCTTTTTATCGGGCACCTCGGCGCCTCGACCAAACGCCGCCTGCCGAGTATCTGCAAAATCTCGCCAACGGCTCTGCGTGAAGGCTATAAACTGTCAGCCTGTGTGGTTCCGGCTTGAAGCGTCGGAGCCGGTTCATCATCGATAGCGAGTAGTGCATTCATTAAATGAGCAACCCCACCTCTACCTCTAAAGCCAACTGGCAGCCTGTAATCGCGCTGGCGCTGGCCGCTTTTGTGTTCAATACCACCGAGTTTGTGCCGGTGGGGCTGCTGAGTGCGATTGGCGCAAGTTTTGACATGGCCACGGCCCGGGTCGGGCTGATGCTCACCATCTATGCCTGGGTGGTGTCACTGGCTTCCTTGCCGATCATGCTGGTGACGCGCAACGTTGAGCGGCGCAAGTTACTGCTGGTGCTGTTCGGGTTGTTTATCGCCAGTCATGTACTGTCGAGTCTGGCGACCAGCTTCGGCATTTTGTTGCTTAGCCGGATCGGCGTGGCGCTGTCCCATGCGCTGTTCTGGTCGATAACAGCCTCTCTGGCGGTGCGTCTGGCGCCTGAGGGCAAGCAGGTGCAAGCGCTGGGGTTGCTGGCCACCGGTACTTCGCTGGCGATGGTGATGGGGGTGCCCCTGGGCCGTTTGCTGGGCGAGGCCATGGGCTGGCGTACCACTTTTCTGGTGATCGCAGCGCTGGCGGTGTTGCTGGTGCTGTGGTTGGCGCGCACTTTGCCGTTGCTGCCAAGCCAGAATTCCGGCTCGCTCAGAAGCTTGCCGGTGCTGTTCAAGCGCCCTGCGCTGGTGGCGGTGTATCTGTTGACGGCGGTGGTGATCACGGCGCAATTTACCGCGTACAGCTATATCGAACCCTTTGTGCAGAACGTGGCGGGTATGAGCGGCGCTACCGTGACCCTGATCCTGCTGCTCTTCGGCGGTGCGGGGATTTTCGGTTCGCTGTGTTTTAGCTGGTTCCACAAATACAGCCCGCTGGGCTTCCTGCTGACCGCTGTGGGCCTGATCGCGCTGAGCCTGCTGTTGCTGTTGCCGGCCAGCAACTGGATTGAATCCCTGGGGGTGTTGAGCATCATTTGGGGGATGGCGATCATGGGCTTTGGCCTGGCGATGCAGTCCAAAGTACTGACCCTGGCGCCGGACGCGACGGATGTGGCGATGGCGATGTTTTCCGGTATCTACAATATCGGCATTGGCGGCGGGGCATTGCTGGGCAGTTCGGTGGGCAGCCATTTCGGTTTTGCCTGGATCGGGCTGGCAGGTGGTTCGCTGGCGGGGCTGGCGTTGGTGTTCTACGCCTGGACCATGTACCGGCTAAACCGCAGCGCCGCACAGGCCTGACATACCGGGGCTTTGGCGCAAGGCCAGAGCCCCGGCAGGTTTACACGATGATCAGCACCCTCCCGATCGCAGCCTCGTTCCACTCGTCAACGACTACAACATGGAGTTGGTGGCGAGGCAGAAGAGACAACCCCTGATCTCAGGATTCAAACCTTTGAATCCTGAGATCGGCAGAACCTGAACAAACACGCTGTCGAGATGCTCCAGGCCATAGAGTGCAGCCTGGAGGTACTTGTCAGCGGCCACAAAGTCCCGGTTTCAGGCTTGCACTTTGATTGGCACGGGTAATCACCGTGATGACCGCCAATGCCGCAATGACCAGTCCCGGTGAAGTCGCCAGCAGCACCCCGGTCGTTCCGGCCCCGGCGGCGAGGATCTGACCTGCTGCCAAGGGACCTGCAACCGAACCCAGGCGCCCGATAGCGACTGCAGCGCCGACGCCGGTTGCCCGTACGGCTGTCGGATACAGCGGCGGAGCCATTGCATAGAGCACCAACTGCGCCGCCATTACAAACAGGCCCACAGCAAAGCCTGCAGTGGCCACGGGCACAATCCCTACCGAAAAGCCGATCCCGGCCAGTGATGCGAGTAGCCCGGCATAGACGCCCAGAACCACCTTGATCGGGTTGCAGCGGTCCAGCAGCAGGCCGCCGAGCAAGGAGCCCAAAGCACCGCCTATGTTGAACAGCATTTGCACCATGCCCGCTTGCGGCTTGGTGAAACCCTGGGCGAGCAGCAGTGTGGGCAGCCAGTTCAGCAACATGTACATCACGGTCAGGGTAAAGAAGTAACTGAGCCACAACGCCAGGGTCGAACGGCCACGACCTTCACCAAACAGTGCCTGGCCCGTAGACACGCGCAAAGCCTGGCTGGCGTCCTGGCGGAAAACCCGGGACTCGGGCAGCAGGATGATCATCAGCGGCACGACAAGCAACGGGGCTAGCCCGCCGATGATAAAGGTGGTTTGCCAGTGGTCATGGGAGAACATCGCCACTACCGCTGCCATTGCGCCACCCAGTGGCACGCCGCAATACATGATGCTGATCGCTGTGCCACGACGGCGTTCGTCTACCGCTTCAGCACATAGGGCGATCAGGTTGGGCAGGGCAGCTCCCAGACCAAGGCCCGTCATGAATCGCACCAGCAGCAAGTGGTAGTAGCTGTCTACATAGGCGGTCAGCAGGGAGAAGACGCCAAACAGGATGACCGCGCCGATGAGGATCTTTTTACGGCCGACTCGATCGGCAATCCAGCCGCCGAAGAATGCACCGGGCAGCAGGCCGATGATCCCGACACTGAACACCCAGCCCATCATTTTCGGGTCCAGGTCAAAGGTTTGACGCAGGCCGGCGGCGGCAGTGCCCGCGGCTTGCAGGTCAAACCCTTCGATAAGCGCAACGATAAAGCACAAAGCGATTGTCAGCGTCGAACGATGCTGTGGAGTGTTCATGGACGAACCTCGTTATTGTTTTTGTAGGGGGGCTTTCAGCGAGCCAAATAAAGATTAACAAAGATAACTAAAAAAAGAAGCTGCGAAGGTATTTGCTAAAAAATCAGCTTAAACGTGTTTAAAACAGGCTTTTAGCCAGTGCGTGCCTGTAATTATCAAAAATAGATAAGAAACATAATGTTCGATTATCGATCATTTAAGATTGACGTTGCTTTGACTTGTTTCCATTCTCTGGCCCAGGAAACGCCATGAGAGCGTTCTGGTTCTGTCAAAAACAACAATAAATGGACATTCAATATGCATACGCTCAACCAAGGCGCCCTGCGCTTGTTCCCGCTTTCGTGCATTGCCCTGTGCCTGCTCAGTACCCCTGTTTGGGCCCAGGGATTTATCGAAGACAGTCACGCCACCCTGACCTTGCGCAACTACTACATGGACCGTGATTACAAGGACGATGGCGTCAAGACCGCAGCGCGGGAATGGGCCCAGGGCTTCATTGCCAACATGGAGTCGGGCTTTACCGAGGGCACGGTCGGTTTCGGGCTGGATGTGCGTGGTCTGCTGGGGGTCAAGCTGGACTCTTCGCCTGACCGCAGCGGCACCGAACTGCTGCCGGTCAATAGTGACAAACAGGCTGCGGATGAGTACTCGCGACTGGCCTTCACCGGCAAGCTGCGTTTTAGCCAGACCACGCTCAAGACCGGTGATGTGTCGATTTTTCTGCCGTTTGCCTTTGCCAGCCCGTCGCGGCTTTTGCCCCAGACCTTTCGCGGGACCACCGTCAGCTCCAAAGAAATTGACGGTCTGACCTTCAACACCGGATATATCGACGCGATCAATAAACGTGACTCCACCAACTACCAGGCCATGACTATCGCGTCGCCCAATGGCCGATTCAAGGGCTCGGCTGAAACCTCGCACCTGGCTTACGGCGGTGGTGATTATCAGGTCAACAAGAACCTGAGCGTGCGCGCCTACCATGTCGAGGTGGCGGATTTGTACAAGCAAAGCACCCTGGCATTGCTGCACGATCTGCCCCTGGGTGATGGCGTGCTGACCACCGACCTGCGCAGTTTTTTCAGTGATGAGGCGGGCAGTGCCAAAGCAGGCAAGGTCGACAACATCAACGCATCGGCGCTGTTGGGGTATCGGCTGGGAGGGCATCGTTTAAGTGTGGGCTACATGCATTCCAGCGGTGATACGGCGACGCCTTACATCTCGGGTACAGAGTTGATGGGCATGAGCGAAATGACCATGAGTTCGGATTTTCTCAATGCCAAGGAGCGCACCTGGCAGGCCATTTACGACTACGACTTCACGGCGGTGGGGGTAGTGGGATTGAAAGGGCGGTTGCGTTATGTGCGCGGTGACAATATCGAACTGGTGTCCTTGAATGCGGATGATCGCAAGGAGCGCGAGTTTCAGATGGAGCTGGGGTACGTGATACAGAGCGGGCCGCTGAAAAACCTGGGCCTTTTGGCGAGGAAGTCTATTTACCGCAATGACTTCCCGGCAGGTGCGGCCTTTCGCGACGAAAACCAGACCCGCTTCCTGGCCATCTATACCTTGCCGATCTGGTAGGGCCAATTGTCTATTTGCTGGAGAGCCGTGCGAGGCCCTGCGCGTGTTGCGGTTTTGCGACCGCTTCACGCTCGAACGTAGCCTCGTTCTACTCGTCAACTGCTACGCAGTGGCATGAGTTGTGAAAATCGTAGCAGCTGCCGAGCCGTGCGAGGCTGCGTTCGGCTGCGCAGCAGTCGTGAAATCAGCTTTCACTATTGATCAGGCACTGCGCATGTTGCGGATTTGGTAGCTACAGCGCTGGGCTATTCCTGATACACCTTTTTCAGCAGGCGCAGCAGTTCTTCACGCTCGGCGCTATCCAGCGCCGAGGTCGCGTCGATGTCGCTTTGCGCAGCAATAGCCTTAAGCTCTTTGAGCAGGGCTTCGCCGGTCTTGCTCAGGAATATGCCGTAGGAGCGTTTGTCGGGTTTGCAACGAACCCGTACCGCCAACGCCCGACTCTCCAGCTTGTTCAACAATGGCACCACTTGCGGGGGCTCAATCGCCAGCGCCCGGGCCAGGTCCGCCTGCATCAGCCCGGGATGCTGGTCAATGATCGCCATTGCCGAAAACTGCGCCGGACGCAGGTCGTGGGTCGACAGCCGGCTGATCAGGTTCTGGAAAAGCTTGAGCTGGGCGCGGCGCATGGCATAGCCGATCAGTTCGTCCAGCGCGGTGTCCAGAGGAGCCTGTACGTCCGGGCTTTCAGGCATGGCCTCTTGGGCGACGACAGGGGTGGCTGGCTTGGCCATAAATAGAGGGGTCCTTGCTCGAATGAAGTTAATAAACGTATCTAGTTTGCCGCGGTTGCTGGTTGATAGCCATCGCTGCGTTATTTTACGAGCGTTTGCCGCAAAAAAAATTGGTTAATTTAATTAATGGTTAATTGACATAACTAACTATGCCGGTTAGTTTTCACTCATCTTCAAGCGAACAACAAGAGAGCAATCGCTATGAGCCAATACGAAGGCCGCTGGAAAACCGTCAAAGTCGAAATCGAAGACAGCATCGCCTGGGTGATACTCAATCGTCCGGAAAAACGCAATGCCATGAGCCCGACCCTGAACCGTGAAATGATCGACGTGCTGGAAACCCTCGAGCAGGACCCGCAGGCGGGTGTTTTGGTGTTGACCGGCGCGGGCGATGCCTGGACGGCGGGCATGGACTTGAAGGAGTACTTTCGCGAAGTGGACGCCGGTCCCGAGATTCTTCAGGAGAAAATCCGCCGTGAAGCGTCGCAGTGGCAATGGAAGTTGCTGCGCATGTACGCCAAGCCAACGATTGCCATGGTCAATGGCTGGTGCTTTGGTGGTGGTTTCAGCCCGCTGGTGGCGTGCGACCTGGCCATCTGCGCTGACGAGGCAACGTTCGGCCTGTCGGAAATCAACTGGGGCATTCCACCGGGCAACCTGGTCAGCAAGGCTATGGCAGACACCGTAGGCCATCGCCAGTCGCTGTACTACATCATGACCGGCAAGACCTTCGACGGGCGTAAAGCCGCCGAGATGGGCCTGGTCAATGAGAGCGTACCGCTGGCGCAGTTGCGTGAAGTCACCATTGAGCTGGCGCGCAATCTGCTGGAGAAAAACCCGGTTGTACTGCGTGCGGCCAAGCATGGCTTCAAGCGTTGCCGCGAACTGACCTGGGAGCAGAACGAAGATTATCTGTACGCCAAGCTCGACCAGTCGCGACTGCTGGATACCGAAGGCGGGCGTGAGCAGGGCATGAAGCAGTTCCTCGATGACAAGAGCATCAAGCCAGGCCTGCAAGCCTACAAGCGCTAATCTCGCTGTTCAGGGTGCGCCGGTCGCACCCTGTAAATGAATTCCCGATAACGACAATAAAGAGGAATCACCATGTTGGACGTGCCCCTGCTCATTGGCGGAAAGTCGTGCCCGGCCCGTGATGGTCGAACGTTCGAACGCTGCAACCCGGTGACGGGTGAGGTGGTGTCACGCGTGGCCGCCGCCACCCTGGAAGATGCCGATGCCGCAGTTGCCGCGGCTCAGGCTGCTTTTCCCGTGTGGGCCGCGTTGGCGCCCAATGAACGGCGTACCCGGTTGCTCGCTGCTGCCGAGTTGATGCAGGCACGGGCGAGCGAGTTTATCGAGGCAGCGGGTGAAACCGGGGCTATGGCCAACTGGTACGGGTTCAACGTCAAGCTGGCGGCCGGCATGCTTCGTGAAGCCGCCTCCATGACCACCCAGATCAACGGCGAAGTAATCCCCTCCGATGTGCCCGGCAGTTTTGCGATGGCCTTGCGCCAACCCTGTGGCGTCATCCTGGGCATCGCGCCCTGGAATGCCCCGGTGATTCTGGCAACCCGTGCTCTGGCCATGCCGCTGGCGTGCGGCAACACCGTGGTGCTCAAGGCTTCCGAGCTGAGCCCGGCCGTTCACCGGCTGATTGGCCAGGTATTGCAGGACGCGGGACTGGGCGATGGCGTGGTCAACGTGATCAGCAATGCTCCGGTAGATGCGCCGGCGATTGTAGAGCGACTGATCGCCAATCCGGCGGTGCGCCGGGTCAATTTTACCGGCTCAACCCACGTGGGGCGCATTGTTGCCGAGCTGGCAGCCCGTCACCTCAAGCCGGCCCTTCTTGAGCTGGGGGGCAAGGCGCCGTTTCTGGTACTGGATGACGCTGACCTTGACGCCGCAGTCGACGCCGCAGCCTTTGGCGCTTACTTCAATCAGGGCCAGATCTGCATGTCCACCGAGAGGCTGATCGTGGACAGCAAGGTGGCGGATGCCTTTATCGACAAGCTGGCAGCCAAGGTTGCCACCTTGCGCGCCGGTCATCCCCAGGCGGACGACTCGGTACTCGGATCGCTGGTGGACGCCAGCGCCGGTGTGCGGATCAAGGCGCTGATCGACGATGCGGTCGGTAAAGGCGCGCGGCTGGTGGTGGGTGGTCAGGTCGATGGCAGCATCATGCAACCAACGTTGCTCGATGGTGTGACCCCGAGTATGCGCCTGTACCGCGAAGAGTCTTTTGGCCCGGTTGCCGTGCTACTGCGCGGGGACGGCGATGAGGCCTTGCTGAGTCTGGCCAACGATTCGGAGTTCGGTTTGTCGGCGGCGATTTTCAGTCGGGACACCGGGCGTGCCCTGGCACTGGCCCAGCGGGTCGAATCGGGCATTTGCCATATCAACGGCCCTACGGTCCACGATGAAGCGCAAATGCCCTTTGGTGGGGTCAAGTCCAGCGGTTACGGCAGTTTTGGCGGCAAGGCGTCGATCGAGCAATTCACCCAGTTGCGCTGGATCACCTTGCAGAACGGGCCGCGCCACTACCCGATCTGATTGTCTGCACAAGGCATAACAATAATAAGGAGTCATGCCTGCGCCATGCCGCTTAAGTGTCGGACGGGCCGCGCATGCCTTGTTGGAGGAGCATGACGTGAGTTTCGAATTCAAATCCCCGGCCAAGTCCCCTACGTCCCCGGCACGTTATCGCGAGGTGGCTATCGGTCACCCGGCGGTCGAAGTGCTTGAGGTCGGCGGCATCTTGCACATGCGCTCCCTGGAAACCCTGGAGCCGATGCCCGAACGCTTGCTTGATCGCCTGGTGCACTGGGCGCAGGTCCGGCCCGAGCACACCTTTATCGCTGCACGGGACAGTGATGGCGAGTGGCGTCGCATCAGCTATGCCCAAATGCTGGAAGACGTTCGCGCCATTGCGCAAAGCCTGCTGGTGTATGGTCTGGGGGCAGAGCGTCCGCTGGCAATCCTGTCAGGCAACGATATTGAGCATTTGCAGATGGCGTTGGGGGCGATGTACGCCGGTATTCCTTACTGCCCGGTTTCACCTGCCTATTCGTTGCTGTCCCAGGATTTTGCCAAGTTGCGCCATGTCTGCGACCTGTTGCAGCCAGGCCTGATCTTTGTCAGTGATGCGGCGGTCTATCAACGTGCCGTGCACGCAGTATTGCCCGCAGGGACGCCATTGGTAGCGGTACGTGGCGAGATGGCTGGGCGGCCCCAGGTGAGCTTTGCCAGCTTGCTGGAGCAGGCGGGCGGCGCCGAGGCCCAGGCTGCGTTCATGGCGTCAGGCCCGGACACCATCGCCAAATTCCTCTTCACTTCAGGCTCTACCAAACTGCCCAAAGCGGTGATTACCACCCAACGCATGCTCTGTGCCAATCAGCAAATGCTGTTGCAGACCTTTCCGGTATTTGCCGAAGAGCCCCCGGTGCTGGTGGACTGGCTGCCCTGGAACCATACGTTTGGCGGCAGTCATAACCTCGGTATCGTTCTGTACAACGGCGGTACGCTGTACCTGGATGGCGGTAAACCAACGGCTCAGGGCTTTGCCGAAACCCTGCGCAATCTCAAGGAAATCTCGCCGACTGCCTACCTCACCGTGCCTAAGGGCTGGGAAGAGCTGGTCACTGCGCTGGAAACTGACAGCGACTTGCGGGCACGATTTTTTGCCCGCATCAAACTGTTCTTTTTCGCCGCAGCGGGCCTTTCGCAAAGTATCTGGGACCGGCTCGACCGGGTTGCCGAGCAACACTGTGGCGAGCGCATCCGCATGATGGCCGGGCTGGGCATGACCGAGGCTTCGCCTTCATGCACCTTCACCACCGGGCCGTTGTCGATGGCCGGTTATATCGGTCTGCCGGCGCCGGGCTGTGAGGTCCGGCTGGTGCCGGTGGACGGCAAGCTGGAGGGGCGCTTTCGCGGCCCGCACATCATGCCCGGTTACTGGCGCGCCCCCGAGCAGAGTGCCGAGGCGTTTGACGATGAAGGCTTTTACCGCTCAGGTGATGCCATCAAGCTGGCCGATCCTTGCAACCCGCAATGGGGGTTGATGTTCGATGGACGACTGGCCGAGGACTTCAAATTGTCCTCCGGGGTATTTGTCAGCGTGGGGCCGCTGCGAAACCGGGCCGTGCTCGAGGGTTCGCCCTATGTTCAGGATCTGGTGATCGCAGCGCCGGATCGCGAGTGTCTTGGTGCGTTGGTATTTGCCCGTCTGTACGAGTGCCGACAGTTGTCGGGCTTGCCTGCGGACGCCAGCGATGCGCAGGTGTTGGCCAGTGAACCGGTACGCCAGTGGTTTGCTGACTGGTTGCAGCGGCTCAATCTCCAGGCCAGTGGCAATGCCAGTCGCCTGGAATGGATCGCGCTGCAGGATGAGGCCGCGTCGATCGATCGCGGTGAAATCACCGACAAGGGTTCGATCAATCAGCGTGCAGTGCTGCAATGGCGAGCGGCGCATGTGGAAGCACTTTATCGCGGGCAGGCGCCTTCGATCCTGCGTGCAGGCAAGCCGTCGTGAGCCCTGGAGGGCAGTACTCGGCATTCACCGATGTCGCCATTCTTGAGGCGGTTCGTACACCATGGGTCGACCTGGGTGGGGCATTGGCCCAGGTTTCACCGATTGATATGGGAATCAAGGTCGCCCGTGAAGTGCTGGCCCGTGCCGGGCTGGGCGGGCAGGCAGTGGACTCGGTACTGGCGGGTTCAATGGCTCAGGCCAGTTTTGATGCGTACATGTTGCCGCGTCATATCGGCCTCTACAGCGGTGTGGCACAACAGGTGCCTGCCCTGGCGGTGCAGCGTATTTGCGCCACAGGGTTTGAACTGTTGCGCCAGGCTGCCGGGCAGTTGCATGACGGCATGGAACTGGCGCTGTGTGTGGGCACCGAGTCCATGTCCCGCAACCCGATTGCCGCCTACACCCATCGTGGTGGATTCCGCCTGGGGGCGCCGGTCGAGTTCAAGGATTTTCTCTGGGAAGCGCTGTACGACCCGGCTCCCGGCGTGGACATGATCGCCACGGCGGAAAACCTGGCCAAGGATTATGGCCTGAGCCGTGAGGCAGTGGACGGCTATGCCCTCAATAGTCACCAGCAGGCACTTCGCGCCCAGGCCAGCGGCTGGCTGGGGGATGAAATCGTCACCCTGCGCAATGAAGTGTTTGAACTGGAGGGCTGTCAGCCGCGTGGTATCAGCCTGCCGCGTCGATGTGAGTCTGTCAGCCTCGACAGTCATCCGCGTGCCACCGACGCCGTGGCCCTTGCCAGGCTGGGAGCCATTCACCCTGATGGTGTGCAAACGGCGGGTAACAGTTGCGCAGTGGTGGATGGCGCCGCTGCCGCGCTGGTCGCCCGTGCATCGGCGGGGCAGCCGGGCCTGGCAAATTTGCTGGCGACGGCGGTGGTCGGTGTTGCGCCACAACGGATGGGTATCGGCCCGGTACCTGCGATCCAGTTGCTGCTCAAGCGCAGCGGTTTGGCGCTGGACGCGATTGATCTGTTTGAAATCAACGAGGCGCAGGGCGCACAGATTCTGGCAGTGGCACAGGCACTGGAACTGGACCGGCAAAAACTCAACTGCCGTGGCGGCTCCATTGCTCTGGGGCATCCCCTGGCTGCCACCGGCCTGCGCCTGGTGCTGACCCTGGCGCGGCAGCTGCGCGAGCAGAATCTGCGTTATGGCATTGCCGCTGCGTGTGTCGGGGGTGGGCAGGGCATGGCGGTACTGATCGAGAATCCGCATTTTTCCAAGATTTGAGGTTTTCCCATGTGGCAATACCAGGCACCGCTGCGCGACATGCAATTTGTCATTGAACACTGGCTCGAGGCCCCGCAGGCCTGGGCACAAACAGAGCGATTCCAGGATCTCGATCTGGCGCTGGCCCGCCAGGTGCTTGAAGAAGCCGGGCGGTTCAGCTCCCAGGTGCTTGCGCCGATCAACAGCAGTGGCGACCGCCAGGGGTGCAGCTTCGAAGCTGGCCGGGTGACAACGCCAGCTGGCTTTGTCGAGGCGTATGTTGCCTACACCGAAGGCGGGTGGTCAGCCCTGGCCTGCGATGAGGCCTACGGCGGTCAGGGCTTGCCACAGCTACTCGACGCGGCGCTGCAGGAGATGCTCTATGCCAGCAACCATGGCTGGGCCATGTACACCGGCATCGCCCACGGTGCCTATCTGTGCCTCAAGGCCCATGCCCCGCAGTGGATCAAGGCGCGTTATTTGCCGCAGATTGTCAGCGGTGAAGTCTTGCCCACCATGTGCCTGACCGAACCGCAGGCAGGCAGCGACGTCGGCCTGCTGCGCTGTCGTGCCGAACCGCAAGACGACGGCAGTTATCGGGTAAGCGGCAGCAAGCTGTTTATCTCTGGTGGCGATCATGACCTGAGCGCAAATATCCTGCATCTGGTGCTGGCACGATTGCCCGGTGCGCCTGCTGGCAGTCGGGGCATTTCGCTGTTTCTGGTGCCCAAGCTGCTGGACCACCATCAGGTCAACAGCGTGCGTTGCGACGGTATCGAACACAAGATGGGGATCAAGGGCAGCGCGACCTGTTCGCTGGTGTTCGAGCAGGCACAAGGCTGGCTGATTGGTGAGGCCAACCGAGGCTTGGCGGCGATGTTCGTGATGATGAACTCGGCGCGGCTGCATGTGGGGCTGCAGGGGTTGGGGCACGCCGAAGCGGCGTGGCAGAACGCTCGCGACTATGCCCTGGAACGCAAGCAGATGCGTGCGCCGGTTCGGCCTGCCGGGATCAGTGCTGACGCCGCCGACCCGATCCATTTTCACCCGGCCATGCGTCGTACCTTGCTGGAGTTGTGCGCCTGTACCGAGGGCATGCGGGCCGTGGGCTATTGGGTGGCGCATCTGCTCGATGAGGCAGAGCACCAAGGGAGCCAGGCTGACCGTCAGCACGCCCTGCAGCTGGCAGAAATGCTGACGCCAGTGATCAAGGCATTTTTCACGGATCAGGGGTTTCGCCAGGCCAGCAACGCTTTGCAGGTGTTCGGCGGCTACGGCTATGTCAGCGAATTCGCTATCGAGCAAACCCTGCGCGACAGCCGTATTGCGATGATTTATGAGGGCAGCAACGAGATCCAGGCCAATGACTTGCTGTTGCGCAAAGTGCTGGGCGATGACGGTCGGGCGTTTGCCGCGTTGCTGGCGGTGATGCGCCAGGAGTCCGCGCTGGCCCTGGACGCCTCGGAGTGTGCCGGTTTTGCCGCTGAGCTGGAGCGACTGTGCGACAAGCTTGAAGCGGTGGTGGCTGCAGTTCGTGAGCGCGCTGGCGAGGACGTCGAGTATCCCTATCGGGTTGCCGGGGACTTTCTGCGGTTGTGCGGGGTGGCTCTGCTGGGGTTTGCCTGGGTACGAGGGGCGCGTGTGTCCCGTTTGCTGCCCGACAGCGACCCGGTACGGGCCAGTAAACTACAGACTGCGCAGTTCTTTTTTGCCTATGTATTGCCAGAAGCCGACTACCGCATTGCCTCCATCCGTGGCGCAATGGCGAGGCTGGCGTTTGTCGAGTGATACCCGGAAAGCATTGTTTCAGTGGATCCAATAAGCGGTTTTTAAAGTGAGTAATAATGGGTTTCTGGCCAGAGAAGATCTCTGGCCACGAGATTGGTCGATAATCGCACCCTAAAGTTTATCTGGTCCTGATGTGCTAACACGTTGAATTTAAAAGATAAAAACAGTTTTTATGTGTTGGGTTCTGTATCTGATGGACCGAATTATTGAAATTCTGACAAACCCTCATATTGCCTGTGGATCCATTAACGGGTTGACTAGCGCCCTGGCGTTGGCTGGATTCCTTCCTGACCGTCGCCCATAAAAATTACAAAAAAGGGTCTCGTCATGAAAGGCTTATCCAGAGCACAGAACTGTCACAGTTCTGTCCGCTTTATGTCTGCGCGTACTGCCGTGTTTTGCGCTTGCCTTGCCCGGGTTGCTTGCGACAGGCAGGTGCAATGATGGATATCAATCTGAAAGCTCGCGTTGATAACGGTCCGATGGTGCGATTTCAATGGCTCGCCATCGGGATCTGCATTGTTTTGAACATGATCGATGGCTTTGATGTGCTGGTGATGGCGTTCACGGCGGCTTCGGTGTCGGCCGAGTGGGGCCTGAGTGGAGCGCAAATCGGCATGTTGCTCAGTGCCGGGTTGTTTGGCATGGCGGCGGGTTCACTGTTTCTCGCCCCCTGGGCGGATCGCATTGGTCGACGCCCATTGATCCTGTTGTGCCTGGTGGTCAGCGGCACGGGCATGCTGCTTTCGGCATTGAGCCAGACACCGGTGCAGTTGGCGTTTCTGCGCGGGCTTACGGGGCTGGGGATTGGCGGGATTCTGGCCAGCAGCAACGTGATTGCCAGCGAGTATGCCAGCAAGCGCTGGCGTGGCCTGGCAGTGAGTCTGCAATCCACCGGCTATGCCCTAGGCGCAACGCTGGGGGGGTTGCTGGCAGTCTGGTTGTTGACCCATTGGGGCTGGCGTTCGGTGTTTGTTTTCGGCGGGGCTGTGACCTTTGCGGTGATCCCGCTGGTGCTGTTGTGGCTGCCCGAGTCGCTGGACTTTTTGCTTGCGCGCCGCCCGGCCACGGCCTTGCAGCGTATCAATAGCCTGGCCCGGCGCCTGGGGCAGCCAGTCTTGAGCCAGATGCCTGCTGCAGTGGTGAATCCGGCGGGTCACAGTACCGGTCTGAGCAAACTTCTGGCGCCTGCCTTGCGCCGCACTACGCTGCTGATCTGGCTGTTGTTCTTCCTGGTAATGTTCGGCTTTTACTTTGTGATGAGCTGGACGCCAAAACTGCTGGTCTCGGCCGGGCTTTCGGCGCAACAGGGCATTACCGGTGGCGTGCTGTTGAGCGTTGGGGGGATCTTTGGCGCGGCGCTGATCGGCGGCTTGTCATCGCGCTGGCCGCTGACCCGGGTATTGTCGCTGTTCATGCTGATTACCGCGGGCTTGCTGGTGCTGTTTGTCGGCTCGGGGTCTTCGGTCATGGCCGCGTTGGGGCTTGGGTTGCTGATCGGGCTGTTTTCCAACGGCTGCGTTGCCGGGCTCTATGCATTGTCGCCAGTAGTGTATGACGCATCCGTACGAGCGACGGGCGTGGGCTGGGGGATCGGCATTGGTCGTATCGGCGCTATCCTGTCGCCCATTGTGGCCGGTTTTCTGCTGGATGCCGGCTGGCAGCCCCTGCACCTGTATGGCGTGTTTGCAATCGTATTCGTGATCGCGGCCGGTTGCTTGCTGCTGCTCAAGCCGTCTACTTCGCAGGCCCAACCGGCGCTGGCGCAGGCCTGATTCAACCTTCTGATCAAAGCCCGGCCTGGCCGGGCGCATTCCCATGTCTATCTATCTGTCTGGGCGGGCTGTGTCCGCTGCGGGGAGCGACTGCGCCCAAAATTCGGAGAACAATAATAATGAAGATGCTTACAGGTTTGCTGTCGTTGTCTGTTTGTGCCTCGGCAATGGCCGAGGGTGAAGGTTTTTTTGACGGTGCGAAAGCAGATTTGATGTTGCGCAACTACTACTTCAATCGAGATTTTCGTGACCACAGCGCAGGCAAAAGCAAGGTGGATGAATGGGCGCAGGGCTTTATCCTGAAATTCAGCTCCGGTTACACCCCGGGGCCTGTGGGTTTTGGCCTGGAAGGGATTGCCATGCTTGGGATCAAGCTCGACAGCAGTCGCGTGGCCAGCGGTTCAGAACTGCTGCCGGTGAACAGCGATGGTCGCGCGGCCGATAACTTTGGCCGGGCAGGGCTGGCGGCCAAGGCGCGTTTTTCGCAAACGGAAATGAAGGTTGGCGAACTGCTGCCGGATGTTCCGGTGTTGCGTTACGACGATGGGCGACTGCTGCCGCAGACCTTCCGTGGCGCCATGCTGGTGTCCAGGGAGATTGAAGGCCTGGGGCTGCAGGCAGGGCAATACCGGGCCGTGAGTTTGCGCAATTCTTCGGACATGCAGGATCTCGCGACGTGGGCTGCGCCGGGTGTGACCTCGGACCGATTCAACTACGCGGGGGCTGAGTACCGTTTCAATGAACAGCGTACCCAGGTGGGGGCGTGGCATTCGCAGTTGGCGGATATTTATCAGCAGAGCTATTTCAATCTGCTGCACAAACAGCCGGTGGGTGACTGGGTGCTGGGCGCCAATCTGGGTTACTTCATTGATAAGGACGATGGCAGCGCGCGTATCGGTCGGGTCAGCAGTCGCACAGCGTACGGGTTGTTCTCGGCGGCTACGGGCGGACACACGTTGTACCTGGGGTTGCAGAGGGTCAGCGGGGATAGCGGCTGGATGTCGGTGTACGGCAGTAGCGGGCGCACGCTGGGCAACGACATGTTCAACGGCAACTTCAGCAATGCCGACGAGCGCTCCTGGCAAGCGCGTTACGACTACAACTTTGCCGCGTTCGGGGTGCCCGGGTTGCTGGCGATGGTTCGCTATGGTCATGGCGACAACGCCACCACCAAACAGGGGGCTAACGGCAAGGAGTGGGAGCGCGATACCGAGGTTGGCTATACAGTCCAGAGCGGCACGCTGAAGAACCTCAGCTTGCGCGTCAACAACGCCACCAACCGTCGCAGCTTCAACAGCGACTTCGACCAGACCCGTGTGATCGTGAGTTATCCGTTGTCGATGTAGGGGGCTGCGATGCAGGCAGCTCGGAATGTCTGCCGAATTGCGTCGATGCCCTCGCGAGCAAGCCCGCTCCCACAATGAGGTGTGCCAAACAGTAGGTTTTGAGAACGGCGCACTGCCTGTGGGAGCGGGCTTGCCTGCGATGGCGTGCTCGCCAGGGCCGATTTGTGCGCCGCTCAATCTCTATAGCTGCTCATGCGTTACTATGGCCGCTCATGTTTTCTGGATGCTGCCTGGATGAGCAAACCCGGTCAATTGGTGCTGATTGCACTGCGCAAGATGATTGCCTCAGGCGAGCTTGCCGCTGGCGAACGCCTCATGGAAATTCCCACTGCCGAGTTGTTCGGCGTCTCCCGCATGCCGGTACGCATGGCCTTTCGCACGCTTGAGCAGGAAGGCTTGCTGGTGCGTTTCGGCGGGCGCGGTTTTCAGGTGCGTTCGGTCAGTGCCAATGATATCGCCGGTGCGGTGGAGGTACGCGGGGTGCTTGAAGGCCTGGCGGCACGTTTGACGGCTGAGCGCGGGCTGTCGGGAGATGCGCGGGCCGCCCTGGAGTTGTGCCTGCTGCAGGGGGATGAGCTGTTCGATAAAGGCTTCGTCACCGAGGACGATCTTGAGATCTATCACGACCTCAATATGCGTTTTCATCAGGTTATCGTTGAGGGCAGTCACAACCCGGCCATAGCCGATGCCCTGGCACGCAATGATCATTTGCCGTTTGCATCAGTGACGGCGCTGGCGGTTGATCGCAAAGACATGGTCCGTGAATACCGTCGCTTCAACTATGCCCATATGCAGCATCATTCGGTGTTCGATGCGCTGGTCAGTCGTCAGGGCGCTCGCGCCGAAGCCATCATGCGCGAGCACGCCAACGCGACGTTGCGTTATGCCGAAATCTTCGGTTCGGCCACCGCCAATGAGCGGATGAAAGTGATCCACCGCTCCGATTGAAGCTTAGATATCCAGCACCAGCAGGGGCGATTTCGAGCGCGAACAGCACGGAGTGAACTGATCGTTGCAGGCTTGCTCATCTTCGGTAAGGAACATGTCGCGATGATCCGGAACGCCTTCCAGCACGCGGGTCAGGCACGTGCCGCACACCCCTTGCTCGCACGACATGGGTATATCAATGCCATGACTTTCCAGGACCTGGACCACGGTTTTGTCCGCAGGTATATCGAAGACCTGGCCGGTGCTACCCACCTTGACCGAAAAGCTGCCATCGTTGCTGCTGTCAACCGGGGCGGCGGCGAAGTACTCCCGGTGCAGGGCGTGCTCCTGCCAATCCTGGGCGCGCGCACTGTCGAGAACATGTTGCATGAAACCACCGGGGCCGCACACGTACAAATGGGTGCCGGGCTGCGGGTTGGCAAGTACCTGGGCTGCATTCATGGCGGTCTCAGGCTGCTCGTCGAAGTGCATGAACACCCGGTCAGCAAAAGACGAGTTGCGCAGACGTTCGACAAAGGCCGCTCGCTCGCCGGACCGTGCGCAGTAATGCAGTTCGAAATCTGCGCCGTTGTGGGCCAGACGCTCCGCCATGCACAAAATCGGGGTGATCCCTATGCCCCCTGCAAACAGCAAACTGCGCCGGGCTTCGTGGACCAGCGGAAACAGGTTGCGCGGTTCACTGATGCGCAGGCAATCGCCACTATTGATCTGTTCATGCAGGCTTTGCGAGCCGCCCCGTGAGGCTGGATCCTTGAGCACGCCGATCAGGTAGCGATGCTGTTCGTCAGGATGGTTACACAGGGAGTATTGGCGAATCAGTCCGCCGGGCAGGTGCACATCAATGTGCGAGCCTGCACTGAAAGCGGGCAGGGCGCTGCCATCGGTGCTGGCCAATTCATAGCTGCAAATGCCCTGCGCTTCGTTGTTGCGAGATACCACCACCACATCAATCATGCTGCTTCCTCAAAGCGTTGCCATTGAGGGGGCTGGCCAAAGTGCGCTCGCCCCCGTGCGGAAATTACTGCGCAGTGGCGATCAATTGTGATTCGGGCGTGCGTTCGCTGGCGATGATGCGGTCCAGGACGCGGCGTGACTGCACGCCACCCGAGTCGATATTGAGCTTGAGCAGTGCGCGTTGCGGGTGGTCCAGCAGGTTTTGTTGCTGTTGTTCGAGCATCTCCAGGTCTTCGCTGAAGATTTTGCCCTGGCCCTCGCGGATGGTCGCGGTAAGCGCATGATCCTGCGGGTTGAAGTTGCGTGCCATCCCCCAGAAGTACCAGATCGAGGTGTCTGTTTCCGGGGTGATGAAGTCGACCACGATGCTCGATGCCTTGAACTCGGGAGCTGCGTGATAGCCGCCTTTGCCCGCGTGAGCGACCCCGACTTCGATCAGGACGTGGCTGGGTGGCGAGAAGCGGCATATCTGCCAGCGGTCTACCGGCACATCGTCGGCTAGATTATTGCCGCGCAATGCCATGCGCCAGAACGGCGGAGCCATGATGTTTTCCATGTGCCGCGCCGTGACGACTTCGTTGCCTTCAACCGTGGTGTTCGGTGCGACTTCGTCGATTTCCTTCTGGCCAATGCTGGAGGCGTGTACGTAGGTTTCGTGGGTCAGGTCCATCAGGTTGTCGATCATCAAACGATAGTCGCAGCCGATATGAAACAAGCCGCCGCCATAGGCCCATTCATCGCTCACCGCCCACTCCAGGTGGTGGATCAATGCAGGATCGGCTTGATCCTGATCACCGGGCCATACCCAGATAAAGCCGTAGCGTTCGACCGCGGCATAGGTTTTGTTGCACGGGAAACCGCGTACCCGTTGCCCGGGCATCTCGACGGTTTTGCCGTCGCAGCCCATGACCAGGCCGTGATAGCCGCACACCAGGTTGCCGTTTTCGACATAGCCCAATGACAGAGGGGCGCCGCGGTGCGGACAAAAGTTCTCGACAGCGGCGACCTTGTTTTCATGGCCGCGATAAAAAACCATTTTCTCGCCGCAAATCTGCCGGCCTAAAGGCTTGTCGGTGATTTCATCGGGGGTGCATGCGACGTACCAGGTGTTTTTTGGGTACATGACCAATCTCCAGATCAGGTGTTATTGCTCTTATGGATCCATTAGGCGGTATAGGGATCTTTCAAGTCAATTTTGCTCTGGAGTAATATCGGGTTTTAATAGGGTTTGTGGCGATTACCGAACACAAAATGTAAAGGTGGTCGCTGATAGTGGATCCATTAAAGGTTTTTGATGGCGTGCATGATGCCTGCGGCGCTATATGGGCGACCGCCAGAATTCAGAAGGGGTGTTGGGCTTGTCATCAGGTTTGTCTTCATCGGGCTTTACCCCGTTGAAGATCATGGACAGGCCCAGGTCCAACAGATGCAGGAAAGGTAAAAGGGTATATTTTTCACTGCTGGTTCGTACCCCTTCGGCAGCAGCTACGGGGGATTGTCAGGCCGATGTGCTGACCATCGACCCCGAACTGCCACTGCCCTGGGCCGTCAATGCTTGCAGCAAGGCTGCCGTCGCCGCCTGCAGCGCTGCTGCTGTCGCAGTCACCTGGGCCTGGGCTCCGGCCACGGCGGCGGCTTTACTGGCTTCGTTCTGGTCGCTGGCCTGGATGCTTTGCAGGGCCTGCATCTGCTGCTGAAGCTGCTTTTGCAACTGCGCGATCTGTTTTTTCAGCTGCTTGACCGTGTCCGAGCTGTCGTCATCAGTGTCAGCCGGCGGTGCCGCATTGGCGTCGCGCGCTGCCCGTGGCTTGACCTGCTCGGTGGCCGTCGCGCCGGCATCACTCACGGCTGTGCTGTCCGTGGCCTTGCTGGCCGTGGCGGCGGGCGTGCTCTGAATATTCAGGCTCGATGCCAGGGGATTGATGCTGCCAACCATGTCGATGCGTCCTTTAGACTCGTTGTCCTACAGGACATCGGCAGGTTGCGCTGGCTCTTTAATAGCGCGGCGGAAAAAAGCCGGGCAAGCGCTCATATGCTTATGCAATAAAAGTATTTAAATTTAATTTCTTATATCTATAAAGTCATACCCCTGCGTACAGGTCGACCAATCGACGCGCCGCACGAAATGAACCAGCACGGGGCCACCGTGAGTTTCTGATCGATCTGCGCGCCATTGGGCGTGCCCTGCGTGGGAGTGATTTATGTCTGTACCGTCTGCCTCTGCGATTGCCGCGAGCATCGCGCCTCAAGCCTTTGAAATCCGTCCTTTCAGCGGCGCCGTGGGTGCCGAAATCATGGGCCTGGATCTGGCTTTGCCGGTCAATGACCAGGACTTTGCGCGTATCCATCGTGCTCATCTGCAGCATCACGTGGTGGTGTTTCGTGATCAGCGCATTACCCCGCAGCAACAGATCGACTTCAGCCGTCGCTTCGGCATCTTGCAGATCCATGTGCTCAAGCAATTTCTGCTGACCGGTCACCCGGAAATCCTTATCGTCTCCAACATCATCGAAAACGGCCAGTCCATTGGTCTGGGCGATGCAGGCAAGTTCTGGCATTCGGACCTGTCCTATAAAGAGCTGCCAAGCCTGGGCTCGATGCTGCATGCCCAGGAGCTGCCTGCCGAGGGCGGCGACACTCTGTTCGCCGATATGCACAAGGCCTGGGATGGCCTGCCTCAGGCCTTGCGCAAGGCGGTTGAAGGGCGTTCGGCTGCACATTCCTATACGGCGCGCTACAGCGAAAGCAAATTCGAGGGTAACTGGCGTCCGACCCTCACCCCGGAGCAACTGGCACAGGTGAACGAGGTGGTGCATCCAGTGGTGCGTACCCATCCGGAAAACGGCCGCAAGGCGCTGTTTGTCAGTGAGGGCTTTACCACTCGCATTGTCGGCCTGCCCGAGGACGAGAGCCGGCAGTTACTGGCCGAGCTTTACGCCCATAGCGTGCAGGAGCAGAACATCTATCGCCATCAGTGGCAGCCCCATGACCTGGTGTTCTGGGACAACCGCTCGCTGATCCATCTCGCCGCCGGATGCCCAAGCCATCTGCGCCGCAAGCTGTATCGCACCACCATCCAGGGCAACGCGCCTTTCTGATTGACTCATTTCAAGGAGCATCGCCATGCCCGCATCCATCAAAACCGTGGCCGCAAGTCTGGGCCTGAGCCTTAGTCTGCTTGCCGGCAGCCTTGTGGCACCGAACGTCGCCCATGCCGAAGGCGAAATCCGTATCGCCGAGCAGTTCGGCATTGTTTACCTGTTGCTCAACGTGGTGCGCGATCAAAACCTGATCGAGAAGCACGGTAAGGAGGAGGGCATCGATATCAAGGTCGACTGGACTCAGTTGTCAGGTGGCGCGGCAGTCAATGATGCCTTGTTGTCCGGCTCCATCGATATTGCCGGGGCCGGCGTCGGCCCGCTGTTGACCATCTGGGACCGCACTCATGGCAGGCAGAACGTCAAGGCCGTGGCCTCGCTGGGCAACTTCCCGTACTACCTGCTGAGCAATAACCCGCAGGTCAAAACCATCGCCGACTTCACCGAAAAAGACCGTATCGCGGTACCGGCCGTGGGCGTTTCGGTGCAGTCGCGCTTCCTGCAATACGCCGCTGCCAAACAGTGGGGCGACAAGGACTTCAACCGGCTGGACAAGTACACCATCGCCGTCCCGCATCCGGATGCCACCGCTGCGCTGATCGCCGGTGGTACGGAGCTGAGCGGGCATTTTTCCAACCCGCCGTTCCAGGATCAGGCGCTGAAAAATCCAAATGTGCATGTGGTGCTCAACACCTACGACTTGCTCGGCCCCAATTCCCCAACGGTGCTGTTTGCCACCGAGAAGTTCCGTAGCGACAACCCGAAAACCTACAAGGCCTTTATCGAGGCCCTGGCTGAAGCCGCCGAGTTTGCCCAGAACGACAAGGGCGCGGCCGCTGACACTTATATCCGCGTGACCAAGGCCAATATCGACCGCGCCGAGTTGCTTAAAATCATCGACAACCCGCAGTACGAGTTCAGCGTAACGCCGAAAAATACCTATCCGCTGGCCGAGTTCTTGTACCGCGTGGGTGCGATCAAAAATAAACCTGACTCCTGGAAGGATTACTTCTTCCAGGACGCAAAACCGTTGCAGGGGAGCTGACAATAATGAATGCCTCGGTGCAAGGCCACACGGCCAGCCACTTGAATGCAACAGGGCCAGCCCTGTTGTCGGTCGACCAGGTCAGTCTTGAATACCGCACGCCGCAGCGTGTGGTGCGGGCGACTCATCAGGTCAGCTTTGAAATCGATCCGGCCGACCGTTTCATCCTGCTTGGACCTTCGGGATGCGGCAAGTCGACCTTGCTCAAGGCTGTGGCCGGTTTTCATGCCCCCTGTGAAGGGCAGATCCGCCTGCAGGGCCAACCCGTCACCGCCCCGGGGCCAGACCGCATGGTGGTGTTCCAGGAGTTCGACCAGCTGCCACCCTGGAAAACGCTCAAGCAAAACGTGATGTTCCCGTTGCTGGCGTCGAAAACCTTGCCTCGGCGCGAGGCCGAGGAGCGGGCTCTGCATTATCTGGACAAGGTCGGTCTGGCGGCATTTGCCGATGCTTACCCGCACACCTTGTCCGGTGGCATGAAGGCCCGGGTGGCGATTGCCCGTGCCCTGGCCATGCAGCCGAAAATCCTGTTGATGGACGAACCCTTTGCAGCTCTCGACGCCCTGACCCGACGCAAGATGCAGGAAGAATTGCTGCTGCTCTGGGAGGAGGTGCGCTTTACCTTGCTGTTTGTCACCCACTCCATCGAAGAGGCGCTGGTGGTCGGCAACCGTATCCTGCTGCTGTCGCCGCATCCGGGGCGGGTGCGGGCCGAGATCAACAGCCATCAGTACAACCTGCACAGCCTTGGCGGTGCGCAATTTCAGCACACGGCGCAGCGCATCCATCGGCTGCTGTTTGATGAAGCGCACGCCGGTACCGACGAACAACCGCTGAATTTCGCCGATATCTGTATCGCTTATTGAGCTGTGGAGGATTGTCCGATGAATCAATCATCATCTGTACGCCAGGAATATGAAGTGGTCCTGGAGCCGCTGCTAAGTGTGCCGCTGGAGCGCCAATTGCCGTTGAGCCAGCGTCTGTGGCAGCAGGGCTGGTTACGTAAAAGTCTGATCCTGATTGTGCTGGCTGTGCTTTGGCAACTGGTGGCGCGCTATCAGGACAACGACCTGCTGCTGCCGACGTTTTTGCAAACAGCCAGTGCGCTGTATGACGGCCTGATCAGCGGCGAGTTGCTGAGCAAGGTGGGTATTTCCCTGGTGGTACTGCTCAAGGGCTATCTGATCGGCATCGTGCTGGCGTTTGCCCTGACCACGCTGGCGGTTTCGACTCAGTTGGGCCGTGATCTGCTGAGTACCCTGACTTCGATGTTCAACCCGCTGCCGGCGATTGCCCTGTTGCCGCTGGCGCTGCTGTGGTTCGGCCTGGGGCAGAACAGCCTGATTTTCGTGCTGGTGCATTCGGTGCTCTGGGCCCTGGCCCTGAACACCTATGCCGGGTTTCTCGGGGTGTCGGAGACCCTGCGCATGGCCGGGCGCAATTACGGGCTGAAGGGAATTCGCTTTGTGCTGTTTATTCTTATTCCGGCGGCGCTGCCTTCGATCCTTGCCGGTCTGAAAATCGGCTGGGCCTTTGCCTGGCGCACGCTGATCGCCGCCGAGCTGGTGTTTGGTGCCACCAGCGGCAAGGGCGGCCTGGGCTGGTATATCTTCCAGAACCGCAACGAGCTGTACACCGACAAGGTGTTCGCCGGGCTGGCGGTGGTGATTCTGATCGGCCTGCTGGTGGAGAACCTGGTGTTCGATACCCTGGAGCGCGTCACGGTCAAGCGCTGGGGCATGCAACGCTGACCAGCAAAACCGAGTGGGAGCGAGCCTGCTCGCGAACGACCTTCGCGAGCAGGCTCGCTCCCACAGGAGGGCCTGATCGTCAACCGAGTTTCTACAGGCTCAGCCCCACCCCGCGCAATATTACCGAGGTGATGGTCTGTACCGCCTGATGGTATTGCTGGTCGGACAGCGGCTGATGGCCGTTGAGTGCGCAGACCTGATAGTCGAAGTCGGCATAGTGCTGGGTCGAGGCCCAGATCATGTACAACAACGCTGAAGGCTCCACCGGGTTGATGCGTTTTTCGTCCACCCACTGGCGTATTTTCTGCTCCATGAGTTTGGCACCCTTGGCCATATGCTCATCGAGCATGTCCTGGAACATCGGTGCACCACGCATGATTTCGTTGGCCCACAGTTTGGAGCCGTGGGGACGGGTGCGTGAATGGTTCATCTTTTCCATGATGTAGCTGGTGAGCACCACCCGCGGGTCGTCGAACTTTTCGAAACAGGCACCTTCCAGCCCCCAGGTGTCCAGCAGGTTGACCAGAACTTCGCGGTACAGCTCGTCCTTGGTGGAAAAGTAGTAGTGCAGGTTGGAGCGCGGCAGTGCGGCTTGCAGGGCGATATCGGCCATCTTGGTCCCGGCATAGCCTTGTTCGGCGAAGACTTTCTCTGCGGCCAAAAGGATTTTTTCGACGTTTTTGCGGCGGATCTTTACTTTCGGGTTGCTCATCGAGTACCTGATTTATCACGACAGGAGAGGGCTGCGGCTGACGACACAGCATAGGTCAATTGCCAGGGGGCGCTGTGCGGAAAATCTCGGCGTACAACGGCCAGTGATCCGATACGCCCTGGGCATGACGGGCGCCATCGAAGCGTGCCGGGGTGCCCCAGCGGTTGACCTGATAAGGGCTGCTGTACACCAGGCGAATGCTCTGCGGATCAACCTGCCAGCCATTGAAACCGCTGGCAGCGGTCATCTGTGGCGGGAACAGAAGCATGTCGAAGAACGACCACTCGCGTTTGCTGTGGTAGTAGTAACTGCCTTTGCAGCCCGCGCAGCCGATGAACTGGGACACCGCCCAGGTGCTGGCCAGGTCTTTGGCGATATAGCCGTGCTGCTGTTCTTCGCCGGCATTGATATTGAAGTCGCCGCCGACAATGGGCAGCACATCGTCCGGCAGTTCGCGCTTGAGCCGGGCCAGGTAGGCGACGGCCTGCTGGCGCAGGTAGCCCGGCGCACCGCCTGAGGGCAGGTGCAGGGAGAAAATCGCCGCTTTCTGGCCATCAGGCAACAACAGGCGAACTTCGAGAATGCCCCGGGTTTTGCTCACCCGTGCCGGGTCATCATTCCCCAGCGCCTGGTAGGGCACTGGATGCAGGCGGGCGGTGTCCCATTGAGGCAAACGGCTGAGTACTGCGGTGTCGATACCGCGCTCGTCCCAGCCCTCGATCAGTACGCGGGTCTGGTAGCCGGACGTGTTCAGGCGGGCATTGAGTTGCTCGACAACCTTGATGTTCTCAACTTCGTTGAGCATCAGGATATCCGGCCCGCGGCCTTGATTGATCTGTTTGATCATGGCGCTGAGGCGCTTGAGTTTTTCATCGAGCAAAGTCGGGGTCCAGTCGTTTTCTTCACACTCCTTGCGCCACGCCGGGACCTGGATTTTTGCGCAGCTGGCCAGGTACTCCGGGTGCGCGCGCTTGACGCTCAAGGGCAGGTAGGCGAAGTCGTCCTTGCCGTTGTCGTGCTCGGTGTCGAACAGGTTTTCGACGTTCCAGGTCATTAGCGAGACCCGGCCAGCTTCAGGCTCGACATGATTGGCGCAGGCGGTCAGCAGCAGGGTGCAGACGACGATCAGTAAATGGGTACGCAGCAGTTTCATTGGCAGTCTATCCAGGCATAAAGGTCTGTGAGGGGGGATGCAGGCTTGTTTATGGGGGCGGGCTTCACAGGGAAATAAACACCCCCGCCAACGCAGCACTCATCAGATTGGACAGGGTTCCGGCAATTACTGCGCGCAGGCCCAGGCGGGCGATATCCTGACGCCGCGAGGGCGCCATGACGCCCAGGCTGCCGAGCAGGATGCCGATCGACGACAGGTTGGCAAAACCGCACAGGGCAAAGGTGACGATCACCTGGGTGGGCCCCGACAGTACCTGGATGCCTTTGGCAGCGGCTTGGACCGGGTCAAGATAGGCCGCGAAATCGACATAGGCGACGAACTCGTTGAGCACCAGTTTTTCGCCGATAAAACTGCCTGCCGTCATGGCCTCGCTCCACGGTACGCCGAGGACAAAAGCCAGTGGCGCAAACACATGGCCAAGAATCAGTTGCAGGCTCAGGTGGGCAAAACCGAACCAGTTGCCCACCCAGCCCAGGATGCCGTTGAGCATGGCTATCAGGGCAATAAAGGCCAGCAGCATCGCGCCCACATTAAGGGCCAGTTGCAGGCCGTTACTGACCCCCAGTGCGGCGGCGTCGATGACATTCGCCGGTTTATCGTCGGGGTATACCTCGATGTCACTGAAGTTGTCGCGCGGTTCAGCGGTTTGCGGCTCCATCAGCTTGGCCATCAGCAAACCGCCGGGGGCAGCCATAAAACTGGCAGCAATCAGGTATTTAAGCTCCACGCCCAGGCTGGCATAGCCGATCAGCACCGAACCTGCGACCGAAGCCATGCCGCCGACCATCACCGCGAACAGTTCAGAGCGGGTCATACCGTCCAGAAACGGGCGCACCACAATGGGCGCTTCGGACTGGCTGACAAAAATATTCGCCGTGGCCGACATCGACTCGGTACGGCTGGTGCCCAGCACCCGCTGCAAGCCGCCGCCAATCACGCGGATCACCACACTCATGATGCCCAGGTAGTAAAGGATGGCGATAAAGCTGCTGAAAAACACAATCAGCGGCAGCACCTTGATCGCAAAAACAAAGCCCTGGCTGCCAAACACTTCGCTCATTTTGCTACCTGCCAGAGGGCCGAAGACAAAGCTGATGCCTTCATTGCCATAGTCTTGCAGCAGGGCAACCGAATCGCTGATCGCAGCCAGCGTTGCCTGGCCCCATGGCACATAGAGGGCGAAGGCACCCAGGCCTGCCTGCAATACAAATGCCCCGACTACGGTCTGCAACTTGATTGCCCGGCGGTTGCTGGACAGCAGCACCGCCAGGAGAATCAATACCACCACTCCAACGAAACTCATTGACCAGATTCCCGTATGTCACGCATCAAGATCGCACCGGTTCAGAAACCGAAGGCACCGGGCAGCAATTGCTCGACCGTCCACTCGCGGGCCGCCGCCGCTTCGTGGCCGACGCAATACACCACGCAGTGAGGGCTCATCAGATCGTGCATGACCTGACGGCAGGCGCCGCACGGGGAGATCAGCGCCACGTTCGGGGCATACACCAGCATCGCCTTGAAGCTGGCAGGTGCATGGCCCTGGGCAATGGCGCTGAACAGGGCGCCGCGTTCGGCACAGTTGGTCAGGCCGTATGAGGCGTTCTCGACGTTGCAGCCGCGAATGATCCGGTCATCGGCGGTGAGCAGCGCCGCACCCACCGGGAAGTTCGAGTGCGGGCACCAGGCTGCCCGGGCTGCGGCGATCGCTTCAGGTAACAGGCGCTCGTACTGCGCCTGAGCTTCGGGGCTGCGGTTCATGGGGCGTTGCTCGCGGTGACGTCAGCCAGGGTCTGGGCAACTTTTTCAATCCGTTGTTGTGGCGTGCTTGCTCCCGCTGGCTGCCCGGCGCGGTCCTGGGCTTGCAGATAATCGACCAGTGCCTGGAGATCGTTGAGGCCGGTATCCACCCGCTGGCTGGCTTGGTTGAGTACGCTGAAGTTGTCACCGCCCCCGGCCATAAACGAGTTGACCGTGATCCGGTAGGTCTGCTCGGGTAGCACCGGTTTGCCATCGATTTTCAGGCTGTCGGCGATGATCCGCTGGCCCTGGGGCCTGCTGGCATCCCAGCGATAGCTGAGGGTGGCCGATGGCTGCAGGGGATAAAAACCGAAGCCGTTGTTCTGCCATTGCTGCTCCAGCAATTGCTTGAGCTGGGCACCGCTGAGGGTAAGGATGTTCAGGGTGTTGTTGAACGGTTGCACGGAGGCTACCTGGCCATAGCTCAGGTGCTGCTGGCCGGGTTCGAGCATCAGGTCGGTGCGGATGCCGCCCAGGTTGGTCAGTGCCACCTGTGCACCCAGCGCGCGGGTGGCGTGCAGTTGTGCATCGGCGATCAGGTCGCCCATGGCCGATTCTCCAGCGTCGTTGAGGGTGCGGTTGATTTCGCGGGTGGCGATACGGGCCACGGGTTTGTTCAGGTGTTCGTTGCTGCGCGCTTCAATATCGGCCTGCAGCGCGGCAATTTCTGGCAGCGGCGTGTAGCGCGCGGGGTCAACCACGATGTTTTGTGCCTTAGCATCGAGCAGTTGGTGGTTGACCGGGTCCACGGTGAGGGTGATATGGGTCAGCAGGCGGCCGAACGAGCTGCCCTGGGTGATCAGCTTGTCGCCCAGGCGGCACAGGTAGCCCTGGTGGGTGTGAGCGGTGACCACCACTTTGATTTGCGGGTCCAGACGCCTGGCCACATCGACGATATCGCCCTTGAGCTGGCTGCAATCCTGCTGGTCGAAGCGTTCGGTGGTTTCACCGCCCTGGTGGATCACCGCGACCACGGCATCCACCCCTTGTTTGCGCAGTTCGGGCAGTTGCGCGTTGATCGCCTCGGCCTCGTCAATGGTGTACAGACCGTCCATGCTCTGCTGGCTTACATAGGCCGGGAGGTCGCGCAACACCGCGCCGACAAAGGCGATTTTGGCGCCGTTGGCCTGCTCGATACGGTAAGCAGGCAGCAGTGGTTTGCCGGTTTGCGCGTCGATCAGGTTGGCCGCCATATAGGGGAAGCGCGTGCCGCTGTAGTTGTTGTCAAACTGGCAGGCCTTGTCCGGTCGCGGCGACACGCAGCCGCCATTGATCTGGCGTTGCAACTCCAGTTTGCCCAGATCCAGTTCATGGTTGCCAACCACACTGAACTTGAGCCCCAGTTCGCCGAGGGCTTCGAGCGTCGGCTCATCGGCCCACATCGAAGACATCGGCGGGCTGCCGCCGATCATGTCGCCCGCACCAATCAACAGCAGTTGCGGGTCCTGTTTGCGCAGTTCGCCAACCACGCCGCTCAGGGCGTTGATACCCCCCGCCTTGAGCGACACTTTGCCAGCCGGTGCCGTGGCATCGGTGTAGGTGAACGGGGTGGCGGCCATATTGCCGTGAAAATCGTTGATCGCGGCAATATTGATAGCGACCGGCTTGATCGGTTGCTGGCAGGCGGCCAGCACCAATGCTGCCGGGATGACCATACTGGCACTGCGCAGACGCGAGAGAAGATTCGACATGCAAGCTCCTTGGTGCCGGTCAGGCGGTACGTGGCTGGCCAGCAGTGGCGGCGGCAGGTGCTGACGAGGTGACGTATTGCGTGCCCAGGCCTGCGCGCAGCAAAAGCATCTTGAGGTGGTCGTTGATCAGTTCAAGGCGATCTTGCAGATGGCTATTGAAGACCATGCCCACCAGCGCGATGGAGATCCCCAGTGCGGTGGCATACAGCGCCGTACCGATGCCACGGGACACTTCGCCCGGGTCGGAAACACCGGCCTCGGCCAGTGCCTTGAAGGTGTCGATGATGCCCATGATGGTGCCGAGCAGGCCCAGCAGCGGCGCACCGGCGACCACGGCTTCGAGGATCCACAGGCTGTGGGACAGCTTGCCGCGCATGGAGATGTAAATGGCCTGGCCTAGGTCTTCAAGCTCCTGGTGCGAATGCAGTTGGCGACGGCCGTCGTAGATCTGCGAGAGCAGTTGCAGGGGCAGGCTGTCGCGCGCGGTCAGCCCGGCAGGCAGGTCGGCGATGCTGCGGACTTTGCCATTGACCGCAGGCACCAGCTGACGCGCCTTGCGCAGCGAGTAGCTGAAGAAGATGCAGCGTTCGACGACCACAAAAGCGGCCAGGGCTGCGGCGCCGTACATGACGTAGAAGGTGATGTCGTGGAGCAGATTCATGTTCATTCGGGGTGTCCTCTAAATACGTTCATGACCCGGGCCTGTCGTGCTGGCAGGCCCGGGTGCGGGGGTCAGAAGCTGGCTTCGAAAGAGACCATGGCAGTGCGTTCTTCACCGACGTTGTAGTAAGGCGTGGCGGCGCTGACGCCGTTGACCGGTGCAGCGTTGAGCACCACGGTGCGCGCCGATGACAGGTACTCCTTGTCAAACACGTTGAGCATCGAAACGCGAATGGCCGCCGACTTGAGGATCTTCTTGTCCACCGGCAGGCGCACCCCGGCGTTGATATCGAAGGTGGTACGCCCGGAGATTTCCTGGTCGTTGGTCAGGTCGCCGTAGTAGCTGCCCACATACTTGGCGGCCACGTTGCCGTAGTAGCGCTTGTTGTCGTAACCCAGGCTGGCGTTGAGCATGTTTTTCGGCACGTTGGCCAGTTGCTTGCCGGAGGTGGGCAGTTCCTTGTTGCGTGTGGTCACGTCATCCTGCTGCTCGGCGCTGGTATAGGTGTAAGAGGTGTAGTAGTTGAAGTTGTAGGGCAGCAGGCCGCTCCACTCCAGTTCCAGACCCTTGTTGACCACGCTGCCGACGTTGAGCATTTCGTAGTCACCGTCCGCATTGGTGGTCGACAGCTGACGATCCTTGTACGAGATATGGAACAGGGTGGCGCTCAGCAGCATGTCGTCCTGGGTGAAACGCCAACCCAGTTCCTGGTTCCAGCTCAGTTCCGGGGCCAGGCTGATGGAGTCGCCGGCGTTGTAAAGCACGTAGTTGGGCGGCGTACGCATATTGCGGGTGACGTTGTAGAACGCCTGGTGCTGCTCGTTGATCTGGTAGCGCGCACTGAAGTTGGGCAAAAACTCGTGGTACCTGGCATCACGCTTCTCGGGGGCGCTGTACAGGCTGCCGAGGTTGTTGCCATCGCGTTCGACGTACTGGTAGGCAATGCCGCCGGTGAGGGTCAGGTCAGGGGTGACCGTCCACACGTCCTGGGCCCAGATTTTCTGTGCCGGGGTGACGGTGTACTGGTGACGGCCCTGTACCGTGGCGCCATTTTTGTCGGTGAGCTGGTTGCCACTGTTGTAGTCGCCCCAGATATCATCCGGCGTACCGTTTTCGGTGATGCTGATAAAAGGCTGGGTCTGGCGCTGGCGGGCACGTTCATACCAGTAACCGACATCGATGCTGTGGGCTTCGTTGAAGTCCCATTTCAGTTTGGTGGTCACGCCAGGGCGCCAGCTCTCGGTCCATGATGGGCGGTAGTAGGTGTCGTAGGCCAGTCCGCTGAGGTCAAAGTTGCCGGCCTTGTCGCTGGTCGAAGACAGCCCGGTCGCCGATTGGCCGCTGAAGCTGCCGCCATTGGACCAGAAGTAGTAGGGTGCGATGGTCAGCGCCAGGTCGTCACGCAACTGAAAGCGCTGGGTCAGGGTGGCTGATGCGTTTTCAAACGGGTTGCGGTTGATCTTGTAGTACTGGGTCAACTTGCCGCTGCTGTTGTAGATCGGGATTTCGGCATAATCGAGGCCACGGCCCGACTTCTGAAACTGTGCCTTGCTCAGGGTGTTGTAGTTGTAGTTTTCCTGGGTGCTGTATTTGAAGATGGCATTGGTCGAGTTGCCATTGCCATCTTCGAACAAGGTGTTCCACTCAACCCTGTCGGCGCGTACGGTGCCCTTGCCGCGCCACTTTTCGCCTTCGGTATGGGACGCCGAGACAAAGGTTTTAAAACCATTCAAATCGCCGGTGTTAATCCGCGCGAATGATTTGTTCAAACTGTTGGAACCGACCGACTGTTTGACATAGACGCCGAAGTCCTTGGTCGGGCGCATGGTCACCAGGCCAATGTTGCCGCCACTGGAGCCGATATGCGGGCCGTCGATTTCCGAAGAACCTTGGGTAACGAAGACCTCACCGAGGTTTTCCGGGTCGCCGAGCAGGTTGGCATACACCGCATAGTCCCCGGAATCGTTGATCGGGATACCGTCCGAGGAGACGCCGACCTGGTCGGAGTTCATCCCGCGCATGGTGAAACTGGTGCCGCTTACCCCTGATGCGTCGGTGCTGGAAACGTTGATGCCGGGGGTGTACTTGAGCTTGTCGATGGCGTTGGCAGTCGGTGCCATTTCGTCCATCGCTTCCTTGGTTACGGTCGAACGGCCTTTGGCGCTGTCTTCTTCGACCATAAGCCCATTACCCAGACTCTGTCCGGTGACATTAACCTTGCCTATATCAACGGTATCTTCTGCGAGCGTTGATAACGTCCAGCCGCCAACCCCAACGGCCAGTAGCGTTGCGAATAAAGTATTGAGTTTCAAAACAGTTTCCCCTAAGCGTAAGTGTCAGAGCTGACGTGCTTTAGTTATGGCTCTGTGTTGTATACAAGCGTGGCGCTGAAACGGTATTTATCCTTGCCCGAGAAACTTTCCTCGGGGAAGGGCACAACTTTATCGAGGCGTTGCAAGCTGGTTTGTGCGGCGCGATTGAGCAGCATGTTGGTCGCCTTCTTTTCAATGCCCGAGTCGAGCACCTTGCCGCTACGGTCAACCAGCAACCACACCACCACATTGCCTTGCGGGCGTTGCAGTGAAGCCTCGCGGCCTCGCGGGTATTGCTTGTATTTCTCCAGCTCCGCCAGCAGCCGGGCGATATAGCGGCTCTCCAGGTCTGCCGGGTTGGCGCGCGGGGCCTGGGCAATCGGTCTGGCTGGCGCTACAGGGGGGGCCGTAGCGGGTGCAGGCGTGGGCGCTTGCAGCACAGGCTGAGGCTGAGGCCTGGATGGTGTCGGTACGGCCTTGACCACCTGCGGCTTGGGCTTGGGTGGCGGCGGCCTGGGAGCTGGCGGTTTGGGTTTGGGTGGTGGGGGAGGCGCGATTTCCACGGCTTCGACCACTTCCTCCTCCGGTGGTGGCAACTCGGCGACTTGCTCGGGCTCCGGTTCAGGCTCGGGAGGGGGAGGCAGCAGTTCATCCAGATCTATCAGGGCCACTTCGACGCTGCTGTCGTCGTATTTGGGCGTGATTTTCAGGTCCGTGTCCATGCTGCTATGGACGGCCACCGCCAGCAGGCAGATGGCCGGCAAACAGGCGATGGCTTTGCGTGATTTGAAAAAAACCGACATGGCCTACAGCTTCCGCGTCGCAATGGAGACAGACGAGAAGCCGCTGCCCTTGAGCACATCCATCACGCTGACCAGACGCGCCACCTCAACACCTGCATCGCTGTTGAGGATGATCACCATCTTTTCTTCAGGGTTTTCCATGGCCTTGAGTTGAGCCACCAGATCGCTCTGGTTCAGATCCTTGCCATCCAGTTGCAGGCGCTCGTCCAGGCCCAGGGTGATGACCGCCTTGTTTTGCGGCTTGAGCTGCTGCGCATGAGCGGCACCTGGCAACTGGGTCTTGATGCCGAGTGCGGGTATCACGTTGAGACTGATCAATACAAAAAACACCAGCAGGAACATCATCACGTCGATCATCGGGATGATTTCGATATGCAGACGCTTTTTCTTGGGTTCTTCCCAGCTTCGCATTGCGTGTACTCCAATCCACAGAGGGGATCAAAAAGCTGAACATCCGTTCAGGTTTTCACTTGCGGTTTGCCAGGACGCAGAAGAAATGCCCAGAACCTGTCTCAAGTGACAGGTTGCAAAGGTAGAGGGGGGCTGTTTCATTTTGATTTCAGATTTTGTGTATTTTTTTGTTTTTTTTAATATCGAAACTAAACTGATTTTTGTGGTTAAAAGTGCCGTCTTTTCAGGATTTTGCAGGCATTTGCTTGAAATAGTATTTCGTTGCAGGGTGGCCAGGATAAATTTTTATAAACTTGACAGGCCTGTCAGCTTATAGATTTGGCATCAGGAATCATTCGCCATAACGCTGTTTTTCCACGGTTTTGGCTGTGCAGATGTCAAAGTGCTACTAATCTATTGTTGTTATGCAAAGGCATTGGCATGATGATATTAATCTGAAGTGCCGGCTGTTGAGATCAAGGGTTTAGGGATGCTCCGATCAACTTGCTGCGCGGCGGCGGCAAGTCGTAATTTGCACGGCACGCAGCGCTATTTGCTCAAAACGACCTGATGCAGTGTTCATCGAGGGCGTTTTTC